>JBMCBT010000100.1:0-2504 GCA_048623215.1 Halothermotrichaceae bacterium | reverse complement strand
GGAGTTACTATATAAGCTGGTGCAATTGCATTTACCTGCACATTATATTTAGCCCATTCTAATGCCAATCCCCGTGTTAACTGATTCACTCCACCTTTACTTGCTAAATAGGGTAAAATCATTTTTTCTCCAACTTCACCAAAGATAGATGATACATTTATTATTTTTCCCTGTTCTGTTTCTATCATATGTTTGCCAACTTCCCTGGCCATTAAAAAATAACCTTTTAAATTCACCTCTAATATATGATCCCACTCTTTTTCAGAAATATTTTCAGCCTTTTTTGTTATTGCAGTTCCAGCATTATTAATTAATATATTTATTTTATTAAATTCATCCAGAGTTTTATTGACTAATGATTTAACTTCACTTAATTCTGTTACATCTGTAGAAACAGGGAGAGTATTAACCCCGTATTTCTTATTTATTTCCATTGCTATTTTATTACAATCATCTTGATGTCTGCTTGTAATAACAACTTTTGCACCAAATTCTGCAAGTACTTCAGCAATTCCTTTTCCCAGACCTTTTGTAGAACCAGTTACTATAGCTACTTCACCATTTAAATCAAATAATTTTTTTGTTTTAATTATAATCACCCTTTCTTATACAAATAGATATTGCCAAAAATATTATTTTTATTATTTTGGATGATTTAATAAAAGTTATTTTTGTTTAAAGATTATTATTTTCTATATATTGAAATAACTTATTACTTAACTTTTGAGCAGTATTATTTTCATTAAATATATCTAAAAAATCAGCTACATCTATAACTAATTTAAAACAATCTTCAAAGTCAGATTTAACTAGACATCTTCTTTCACAACCATTTACTAACAATAAAATATTTTTATTCACACTTTCTTTTTTAAAATCATCCTCATAATCTATATCATATTTTTCTTTTAGATTATTAATCAATTTTTTTTGATCATAACCTGGATTACAGCCTCCACAGAACTTCACATTAATCTTTCTCATCTTTATCTATACCTGCTAATCTACGAGCTAATTTTTTCTTATAATCAAAATTAGCATTTCTCAAATACATTATTCTGTGTGCCATTGGAGAGCCAGCTCCATGCATAGACTCAACCTGAGCTGTTCCACCAGTCATATTTTCAATCAAACGACCAATCCTTATTCTTTCTTCGGCAGGAGCTTCTGCTATACCCTGGAAATATTTCTCAACATATTTTCCTACTTCTTCACTTCTAAAGTCTTCTTCTGAAGGTAATGTTGCAATATATCCTCCAGCAATATCATGTGAAATACGATATATTTCATAAATATGTCTGGTTATATTATGTTTGGCTACATTTGCCAGTAATGGGTCTGCATAGTATTGTCCAGAAGGAAGTTTATTTCCTTCAGCAGAACAGGCAATAGAGTTGGTATATAATGTTTCTGTTAAATGTAGCATTTCTGCAAGTTTGTCCTGTATATGACTTGCATTTTCAACACCATTATATTCTGCAGCTGCAGCACTGGCTCCTATTACTACATCAGCTATTCCTGTCTTACATGCTCCATAATTTTGACGGTGAGAAGTGGCAAATCTATATACCAATAATCCACTAAATTTATATTCTCCACACATAAATACTCTATCCCATGGTACAAAAACATCATCAAATACTGTTAAAGCTTCTCCCCCAACTATTCCATATTTATCATTACCTGTATCTATATCTCCTTCTTCGGTTCTTCTTCTGTCATTAGTCTGTCTACCAAAAATATGCTTAACTCCTTCTGTATCAACAGGTATTGCAAATGATACAGCATAGTCTTTATCTACTTTTTTCATATTCAAAGTAGGCATTACCAGCATTTCATGGGAGTTTACTACTCCTGTATGATGAGCTTTAGCTCCTCTTACAATTATTCCATCATCATTTTTTTCAACTACTCTTACAAATGCATCTGGATTTTCCTGTTCACTAGGTCGCTTAGAACGATCACCTTTTGGATCAGTCATTGCTCCCCCCAACATTAAATCATTTTTCTGTACATATTTTAAATACTCTACAAATTTTTCATGATAATTAGTATCTAATTTTTCATCCATGTCATAGGTAACACTATTTACTGCATTTAAAGCATCTAAACCTACACATCTCTGAAAACATGTTCCTGTTCTTTGGCCTAAAGCTCTTAATAATTTAACTTTTTTCACCAATTCATCGGTACTTTGGTGGATATGTGTAAAACGATTAATAGTTTCACCAGTTAAATGTGATTCAGTAGTTGCAAGTTCTTTTGTCTCAGGATCATGAGCAACCGCATAAGTTTCTCCCACTGCATTAATATGGGGCTGGAAAACAGGATTATCTACTACACTATCAACTTTTTTTCCTCTATAATATATCTCAGGATCCAATTCCTTTAAACTATCAATATAATCTTGTTTTGTTTTTAACATCTTTATACCTCCCAATATAAATAATATATTATTTTTTACTTTACGGGGTAATAACAACCTTTATGGCTTCATCAGGATT
>JBMCBT010000099.1:0-2656 GCA_048623215.1 Halothermotrichaceae bacterium | reverse complement strand
AAAGATCGAAAATATCTATTATCATTATTAAAGGAATTAGAAAACGATCGGGATGAATTGATTAAGCTTGAGGTAAAGGGTTTAATAAAAGAATTACATAACAATAAATTAAATTAGGGGTGGGTTATGAGATATTTAAAATATTTTTTTGTTTTATTATTTGTTTTATTGCTCTGGTATCTAAGAACATGGTTTCATGGCTTAGTAATGTTTTTTTATTTGCGTCCAGTTATTTTACAGGTTTTAATTATTACTATAGTGATACATTTTTTCCTCTTAAAAAGAAGTTCTATTCTATCAAAAAAGCATAGTATGGTAGTTGATCAGAATAGTAAAGAAACTCTGGAATTTACTCCGGCTTTCTTTATAAGTGTTGTTTTATTTTGCCTTTTCTTATTACCAGGTTTATTGTTTAGCGGCTGGTTTAGAGGAGATTATTTAGCTAATAATATTAACTATATCGAACGTTCTACTTTACCAGAATCAAGTCAGGATTTAAGGCTGATGCCCTATGAAGTAGCACAGCGCTATGCTAAAGATTCCCTGCAATTAAGTCAGTATAAGTTGGGAACAGAAAATATTGCTTTGATTGATGATAATCTAAGCTGGATATTTCCTCTGGTACCTGACGGATTGGTAATAAAATTCCTTCGTCAAAATAAAGGTATAGCTTATATAGATGCAAATAAGCAGGAGAGAAATTCCGATCACTTATGGAAAGATATGGAGATTGGTGAGGGTATGCAGATAAGGGATAACTTATATTGGAATGTTTATCGTCAGCGCTATTTTATTAAGACAGATGATACATATTATCTTACAGATGGAGAAGAGATTTATACTGTTTTAGCTGCCATTGAATATAGTTTCAAATTTAGAATGGGCTTATTATACACAGTACCAGAATTTGCTGGTGTTTTTCTAGTAGATACAGCTGGAAATATTGATTTTCTTTCGGAAGAAGAGGCTCAAAATCATTCACTACTGGCGAATAATCGAATTTTTCCAGAAAAATTGAGTAGAGAATATATAAAAGCATATGAATACATACATGGTATTAGCAACAGACTTTTTATACATGAAGACCAAATCCAGATTCAGGATGTACAGAGTCCCGGTTCTCAAGTTAATAAGCAACCTTATTTGATTAATACTGAAGAAGGTCTGAAGTGGTTTATAAGTACTGAACCATATGGAGCAAGTCATGGTGTCTTTAAAGTCTTCATCATTGATGCAGTAACAGGTGAAATAGAAGTATTCCATTTACCTGAAGATCAGACACTTACTGGCCCTGTTAGAGCCGTCGATTATGTTAGACGTTCTAATCCAGTTGTTGATTGGAATCGTTTTAATTCAGTTGAACCTATTCCTTTTATTCGTGAGGGTAGATTATACTGGAAATTAGCTGTTATTCCCTCAGATGCAGCTGGTATTGCTTATCAGGCCTTTGTTGCTGCTGATACAAATGAAGTATTTGAATTGTATCAGGACGATGATGTATTTGCCTTTATACAGGGCGAAGATTTAGAGGAGCTAGTTGAAAGAGAAGAAGGCCAGGAAGATCCAATAAGTCAGATTAGAAGTAAGTTAGCTGAAATTGAAGAATTATTAGAAGATATTAATTTTTAGAATATAAATCAACTGAAGGATAGGATAGGAGGAAATACAATGAAATACAAATTTTTGATTTTGATAAAATTACTGATAATCTTAACTGTATTACTTACTCTGAATACTGTAGCATTGGCTGAAGAGGAAACAGATTTTTTGCAATTATGCCGTCAGGGTAGTTTTCAGCAGATTAAAGAAGCAATTGAACAGGGGGCAAATATTAATAAAGTTGATGAAAATGGTGTTACTGCATTAATGTATGCAGCCAGATATAATACAAATGCCAGTGTAATTAACTTATTATTAAATGCAAGGGCAAGAATAAATAGTCGGGATGATAATGGACAGTCTGCTCTGTTTTATGCACTACATAATCGTAATTCTATGGTTATGGATAGCCTAATTAGAGCTGGAATTAATCTTAATGTGATTAATAATAGAGGAGAAAATGCCTTGATATATGCCAGTAGAAGGAATATGAATACTCAGGCAAGAACTTTAATAAGAGCTGGTATAAATATTAATCAAAGTGATGATAATAATTGGACAGCTTTAATGCATGCAGTAAATAATAATAATAGTAGTCTGGTAAATGCACTAATTGACGCTGGGGTACAAATCCATAGAAAAAATCGTTCTGGTAAGACGGCCTTAATTATTGCCAGCAAAAATGCCAGTCCCCAAATTATTGAGCAATTGATCCGGAATGGAGCAGAAGTTAATGCAAGGGATAATAATGACCGCAGTGCTTTTCTTCAGTCAGTAAGATATAGAAATACTGAAGTAATCAATCTTTTAATTGATTATGGAGCTGAGATTAATCTACAGGACAATACTGGTTTAAATGCACTTGCGTATGCAGTAAGATATAATGATTCTTTAAGTGTTGTGAATACATTATTAATAAATGGTGTAAATCCTAAAAGGATGGATGTAAATGGTATTTTCCCGTTGATGCATGCTTTAAGGTATAGTAATAATGTAGATATAATACAGCTTTTAATTGATTATGGTGCTAACCCAAACGCTAGAGGCTTATACAAAG
>JBMCBT010000098.1:0-2921 GCA_048623215.1 Halothermotrichaceae bacterium | reverse complement strand
GGAGGGATTTCATGAGTCAAGAAAAAATTTATGATGTTGCAGTGGTGGGTTGTGGTCCTGCCGGTCTATCGGCTGCTGTTAATATGAAAATCAGAAATATGGATTTTATTATATTTGGTTCAGAAATATGTAGTCCCAGACTGCATAAGGCAGAAAAAGTTAATAATTACTTAGGATATTTTGATATTACCGGGGAAGAGATGATGGATAAATTTGTTAGTCATGCTGAGAATATGAATATATCCATTAACCAGGAAAAAGTGGATCAAATATTCAATCAGGGTGATTTTTATACACTGGTTACCAGAAACGAAACTTATAATGCCTATTCTCTAATACTGGCTTTAGGTGTCAGTAATGAGAAGTATCTCAATGGGGAAGAAAAATTGGTCGGTGGTGGTGTTAGTTATTGTGCTACCTGTGATGGGGCTCTTTATAAAGGTAAAGATGTTGCTGTAGTAGCCTATAATGAGGAAGGAATAGAAGAAGCTGAATATTTATCTGAATTAGTCAATAAAGTATATTTTGTTCCTATGTATGATGAATTTGATGAAGATATTGAGGGAGATAATGTAGAAATAATTCAAAATAAGGTAGTGGCAATTAATGGAGAAAATAAAGTTGAGTCACTTGAACTGGAAGGTAAAGAGATAGATGTAGATGGAGTATTTATCTTTAGACAGGTAACACCACCGGATAAATTGATGTTTGGACTGGAACTGGAAGGGCCTCACATAAAAGTTGATGGTGATATGGCTGCAAATTTTCCTGGTGTTTTTGCTGCAGGAGACTGCACTGGAGTTCCCTACCAGCTGTCGCGTGCGGTAGGTCAGGGACAGGTTGCAGGTCTTAATGCCTCATCTTATGCCAGAAAAAAACGAAGAGAAATGGAAGAGAAAAAGAATGAAGATAAAGAAATGATGACCTTAAATATTTAAATGATCAAGATCAAATTAAAACATATAGTATTTATTTAAATATTTTATATTTTCAAATATAAAAAATAAAATAAGAATAATATATGTTAGCTGTCAAGGCCTAATTATATGGGCCTTGTTTTTTTATCCAAAAAATAATGCAAGACAGTAATAAATTAATGAAAAACAATAAATTGATAAATAAAGCCTGTGCAGTAAGATTTACTACTCTGCAAAGTATATGTAAAGCTCTGGTATGTCAGCCGGGAAATATATTAGAATATAGTAGGAGTAAGAAGTAGATTAAAAGTATTGATTTTATGTAACTGAAATTGTTGGATAAAAATTTGACATTTTCATACACCTTTTTTATAATTACATGTATAGATGCAAATGATTTGCATATATTATAATGTAGTAGTCTGAAAATGTGAACATATTTTTTATATTATTCTAGATGAATATTCAATAGGTTATTTAAGTGATAGAAAATAGATAGTTAAGATATAAATAAGTCAGGAGGTGTATAAAATGCAAAAAAAGAATTTAATTTTAATTGTAATTATAGCTGCAGTAATATTGCTGGTGTCTATTTATATGTATTCAAATATGAGTAAAGATAGTGCTTCTGGCAGACAGAACCAGGTTACTGTTTATACAAGTTTTTTTCCACTTTACGATACAGCCAGTAAAATAGCTGGTAATAGTGCTGATGTGGAGACTGTAATTCCAAAAGGTGCAGAAGCGCACAGCTATAAACCTTCACCAAAGCAGATAGCTGCTCTGGAAAAAGCAGATATATTCTTTTATATAGGACTGGGTATGGAACCTTGGGCCGATAAAGTAGTGAATAATTCAGAAGAGACTTCTCTGGAAACTGTAAGAGTAAGCAAAGGACTTGATTTGATAGAAAATAATCACCATCATCAATATGACACTCATGTCTGGCTTGATCCACTAAATATGTTAAAAATAGCTGAAATGATGAAAGATAAATTAGTACAACTGGATCCAGATAATAAAGAGATATATGAAGAGAACTTCAAAAATTATCAGAGTAAAATAGAAGAAGTGCATAATGATTATAAAAGTGTGTTTAAAGATAAAAGCAAGAAGTATATAATGGTTTCACATGCGGCTTTTAGCTATCTGGCTGAAAGATATGGTTTTAAACAGCTGGCTGTCTCAGGGGTAGCACCACATGAAGAACCTTCTCCAGGTGCTCTGGCTGGATTAACAAAAAAGGCTGAAGATTATGGGCTGGAATATATATTTATGGAAACCCTGGCTTCACCCCGGATAGTTAATGTGCTTGCAGAAGAAGCAAATTTAGAAATTCTAACTTTACACACAGCTGCCGGTCTTACCGGAGAACAAATCCAAAATGATGTAGATTATTTTACATTGATGAAAATCAATTTAGATAATTTGAATAAAGCAGTAGGTGATTAATAATGAAAAATATTATTAAAGTTAATAATCTTAGTTATAGTTATGACAAGGAACCGGTATTAAAAAACGTAAATTTGGAAATAAATCGGGGAGATTTCGCTGCATTTATTGGTTCCAACGGCTCCGGTAAAAGTACTTTTTTGAAAATATTATTGGGATTAATTAAAGCTGATAAAGGAGAAGTAAAGTTATTTGGGGAAAAAGTGAGCCAATTTGATGAATGGAAAAAAACAGGTTATATTTCACAACAGGTAAAAGATTTTAACAAAAGTTTTCCGGCTACTGTTAAAGAGATTATTGCTGCTAATTTATACCATGAAATGGGTTTTCTAAAAATATTGAAAGGTAAGCATGATAAGAAAATTAATAAAGCTCTGAAATTGGTAGATATGATTAAATATAAAAACAGACTAATCGGTAATCTATCAGGTGGACAACAGCAGAGAGTATTTATTGCCAGGACTCTTGTTACAGATCCAGATATTATTTTTCTCGATGAGCCGCTGGTTGGAGTTGATGCTGTTGTACAGGATGATTTTTTTGATTTAATTA
>JBMCBT010000097.1:0-2966 GCA_048623215.1 Halothermotrichaceae bacterium | reverse complement strand
CACATATATTTATGCCTCCTGCCTGTACAATTTTTGGATGTACACTTGCTCCGGAAGAACCTGTTTTAAATGGTTTATTCCATTCCCAGTAAACCTTAGTTTTTTCATCTTTACTTAAATTAGCTTTTTGTGTTCTTTCTTCTATCATTTCCCTGTATTCAGAAATAAAAGTAATTAATTTTTCTGCTCGCTCCTCTTTTTCTAACACCTTACCAATATTTCTGATTGTAGTAAATACTCTTTCTGAATCAGATAATCTTTCAACAATTACAGGAATTTCAAAAGATTCTATTTTCTGCCTGTGATCATCCTGTAACATAGTATCAGCAATGACTAAATCTGGATCTAATTCAGCTATGGCTTCAATTTGCGGACTGTGTGAACTCTTTGCTGCAACTTTTATCTCTCTTTCCGGTTCAGGAAATATACCCTCATCACTGTTTTTATCCCAGGCAATAACTTTATTAAAACTATTGAGAGCCATTAATACCTGATTCGCTGATGTACTAAGACATACAATAGTGTTAACAGGGGTATCAATATTTACTTTGAAATTATCGTAATCTTCTACAGTCACTTCCTCTGCTGACACAGAAATACCCATTATTAAAAGTCCAATTATCATCATAGATATCACTAAATTTTTATTTAATTTCATTTAACTTCACTCTCCTGTTAGATTTTTGAATTTATTTTATTGATAATAAAATTATACTGTGATCATAAAAAACATTTTTCTTCAAAATTTAATTACTGCCTAACAACTGGTTTCAGTATCACGGGGAACAATGACGTTACCCTGACTGGTTTTTAAAATTTCCACTTCAATGTTATATATATTTTTGATATTTTCTTCTGTAAAAACCTTCTCCGGAGGTCCCACTTTATAAAAACCCTTATCTCCCATTAAAAACACTCTATCTGAAAATCTACTGGCCAGGTTGAGGTCATGAAGTACAGTAACTACCGCTGTTTTTTCCTTATGGGCAAGTTGCTGCAGGATTTTCATAACCTCAACCTGATGATTTAAATCAAGACTGGCGGTCGGCTCATCCAGCAGAAGAATGTCAGGTTCCTGAGCTAAAGCTCTGGCAATAGCTGTCTTCTGCCTTTCTCCCCCGCTTAATGTTTTTATGTATCTTTCCGCCAGATGCTCTATTTTCATCTTTTCTAAAAGTTTATCAACTATCTTTTTGTCTTTATCACCTACCTTCCACTTAATATAGGGTCTACGTCCCAGAAGTATCATTTCATAAACTGTTATTGAAAAATTAGTATTTTCTTTCTGAGGCACATACCCAAGTATTTTGGCCAGTTCCCGGGAAGATTTATTTTTTAGCAAATCCTCATCAAGATAAATTTCCCCTGAATTCAAATTATAAATACTACTCATACACTTAATTAAAGTTGATTTACCAACACCGTTAGGGCCAATAATACTAGTTAATCTACCTGCTTTTATTTGAAAATTAAGATCCCTAAATATTGACTCCTGTTCATAGGAAAAACACAAATTTTTACCATCTAGTTTCATTGCCAGTAACCCCCCTTCCTTCTGAGCAACATGTATAGGAAAAATGGGGCCCCACAGATAGAAGTAATAATACCTACTGGTAATTCAGCAGGATCAATGATAATACGAGCTACTGTATCTGCTCCTAATAATATTAAGCCACCGGCTAAACCTGAAGCTAAAATCAAAAATCTATTGTCATTACCTATAATCATACGGCAGAAGTGAGGAGCCATTAAACCAATAAATCCTATAATTCCTGTGAAAGCAACCA
This sequence comes from Halothermotrichaceae bacterium, assembly GCA_048623215.1. Classification (GTDB taxonomy): domain Bacteria; phylum Bacillota; class Halanaerobiia; order Halanaerobiales; family DTU029; genus JBMCBT01. Next base: position 1,179 of record JBMCBT010000097.1, on the reverse strand, counting down.
CACAGCTGGTAACAAAGGCCGCTATTATGCTCCCTTTTCTCCTTAAATTTCTAACATTTACACCCAGATTGGCAGCAACCTCTTCACCGGCGTTTAGGGTATTTATATCCCAGGCCATTTTTAAAATAAATAATATCCCCAGAATTAATATCGGTGTCAAGATCAATATATCAATCCAGGAAGCCCTATAAAGTCCGCCCATTAACCAGATCGTAAGTTCCGTTAACTGCTCGTGATTAGCAATATATTTAAAGAAAGATAAACCCGCTGAAAAAAGATAACTCAAGGCAACACCCGCTAATATCAATATGGCTGTGCCACCTTTTTTTAGAGAAGCAATTAAATTAATAATAAATATAGTTAATAATCCTGTTGAAAATGCTCCACCAATCACTATCCAGGAACCATATGCTGTCATTATTTTTTTACCAAAAATTATATTCCCCAGTACTATGGTTAAACCTGCTCCAAAAGCGGAACCGGCAGAAACTCCCAGAGTATAGGGACTGGCCAGAGGATTCCTCAGGACTGACTGCATCAATGCACCATTTGTTCCTAATGCAATTCCTGCAATTACCGCCAGAATAACCCTCGGCAGTCGAATATTGAAAACAATACCCTGTACAAAACTGGAATATTCTCTGCTGCCTATACCAAATAACTTTTTTAAAATCACACCATAAACGTCTCCAAAACTAATACTGGCAACACCTAAAGAAATAGAATAAAAAGTCCCCAGTAATAACATAACAAACAAAATAAGTAAAATATATATCCTTTTATTTACCACTTTACTGTAAATACCGGACTTAGGTAACATATTGTAAATCCCCCTCCTTTCTCGGGCAATTAATTAATAACAAAAAAAGAGCCGCCTCCGCCGGGAGACAGCTCTATTAACCAGAAAATAATAAAGAAAATAATTATATTAATATCTTTTTTACAGCTAATTATTCTCTACAACTACACACTAAAAAACAAGTGTTTATCTAACAAAGATTATATAGAACATAGATAACCCACTTAAAATAAATATCCCGTTTAAGTAAAAATAATAATCTATGTATTAACATCAGGTAATCATAGAGATATAGATAATATCAAAAAGATTAATATATAATCTTATATTTTACAGGTTAACTTCACATTCTCTAAGTCGGAGTATTGAAGTAAACAACA
>JBMCBT010000096.1:0-3102 GCA_048623215.1 Halothermotrichaceae bacterium | reverse complement strand
AAATGTTATATAACAAAAGGAATTTATTAAAGTAACAAGAACTAAATAAATAAAGAATGTATGAAACAATCCAGGTCTATGGAGGTAATATAAATGAAACCCAAATTAGAATCAGCATATATTTGTGTTGAAGATATGGAAAGAGCTGTAGCTTTTTATCAATGGTTTTTGGATAGAGAGGGTATTAGTAAGAGTGATAGTATTAATTAATTAAGATAATGGGATGTTTTCATGGAGAGGAAAATTGTATAAATGAGGTGATAGATAGTGGAGACAAATATATATTTCATACGACATGCAGAGAGTGATTTTACCCCAGATGATGATAATTACATTCGTCCGCTTACAGAAAAAGGCAAGGAGGATGCTGAGAGGTTAATTAAATATTTCAGTGATATTAATATAACAAAAGCCCTATCCAGTCCCTATCATAGAGCAGTTCATACTATAAAAGGAGTTGCTGAAAATAAGGACTTAGAAATAGAGTTGATAGATGATTTCAGGGAAAGAAATGTTGCTGACAGTTATCTTGATGATGAGGAATTTATGAGCTTTGTAGAAAACCAGTGGAATGATTTTGATTATTCTATGCAAGGTGGGGAATCCTTTAACCAGGTCCAGGAAAGAGGAATAAGGGCACTGGAAGAGGTAATCCATCAGTATGCAGGAGAGAATATGATAATAGGGACACATGGTACCTGGCTAGCAGTGATATTAAATTATTTTGATGAAAGGTATGATCTGGAGTTCTGGAAAACACTTAAAATGCCTGATGCCTTTCAATTGAAGTTTATTGATTGTCAATTGAGGCATATAGAACGATTAACAGATATATTGGAGTGATGAATATGAAGATAGTTTATTTACGAGATTACCCGGAATATGTTGATACTGTTGTTGACTGGGTCTATAATGAGTTTGTTATAAAAGAGGGTAAGAAGAAAGAGAAAAATAAGATTAAAGAGTATTTTAGTAATACTAATTATGATAAATTTCCTATCTGCTATATAGCCATAGAAGAAGAGGTATGTCTGGGTACTGTGTCAATATTCGAAAATGACTTAAAACCCAGACAGGACTTAAGTCCCTGGCTAGGATCCCTTTATGTTAGTGAAGAACATAGAGGTAAGGGGATAGCAGCTAAATTAATAAATAAAGTTTTAGAAAAAGTAAGTGAAATGGGATATACAGAGGTATATCTTAGAACAGAGCATACAGCAGATTATTACAAAAAGAGGAATTGGAGTTTTGTAAGTGATGAAGTGGATATTGATGGTCGGGATACTGAAGTTTATCTATATGATATGAAATACAAATTATTTCAATAGGAATTGAAACGTATGTTGTTGGAATCAAAGAAATAAAACAGGAAAAATGGTTTGGAAAGGAAAGAGAAATAGTCAGTAGATTTTCTTTTTCTAAATTGGTAGGAAATATAGGTTGCAGTAAGTTAATTAAAAGATCATACAGATAATTAGTGTTTAAAGATAATTGAGGGATGAAATGAAAGATGATTGGACTGGGAAATAATGCAGTCAAGTTAATAGATCATTGTTCTGACTGGCAGGATTTATATGCCAGGGAGGAAAGCCAGCTGCAAAATAAGCTGGGTAAGATTGCAAAAAAATTGAACATATTGGTAGTACATCAGTTCCAGCAATAAAGGCAAAACCTATTATTGATATTATGGTAGCTGTAGGTAATAAGGAATTATTTCTTTCTGCCTTAAAACTTTTATTAGATCTGGGATATCGTTTTATTGGTAATGGAGGGAGGATATGAGAATATCCTGTTTGGGGATGAGCAGGATGTGTATTCGAGATCTTATTTGCAACAGTGATCTTAAACTGATCTTTGATAATTTCTGAAGAGAAATATGACAGTCTTTAGGGCGAGTAAAACATTCCCAGAAAATATTGAAGCTTATTACATGTGTCTTTTTACTCATCATCTGGCATTTTTTAAATCAATTTTCATATTAAAATTACATATCCAGATTAATTGCTTCATCCAATTTGTTAACAACTTCTTTCTGTAGTTTAATATCTACATGAGAATGAAATTGTGGAATGTCCCAACATAATCTGTACTTTTGGAGATACTTTATTTTCCAGGCTAATATTTGCGAAGGTATGTCTTAAAGTGTGGATGCCGTATTTAGTAGGTAAATTGGCTTTTTTCAATAATTTGGTCAGTCTCACATTGACATGGTCGGGGGTAATTACAATTGATAAGCTTAACTGAATAGAGCGAGAGTTGTATCTGTTGACAACTATTCAATATTAATATATAATAATTTAGGTAATAATTACATAATATTTTTCCAATAGCATTGGGGAGTAGTTTAATAGGTGGAGTCAACATAGTGGCCCTGGGCCTGGCTTCATCGGCAGTATATATTCTGTTTAACGAGACCTTTGGTACTTTACGGTACCAGTAGGTCTTTTTTTATGTTATATAAAAAATAATGGGGGGTAGTATTATGTTAGTTGATAAGATCTTTATTTTTGGACTGGCCTTATCACTTGATGCCTTTGGTGTAGCCATGGGTGTTGGATGTGGGAAAAAATTGAGTATAAAGGAAGGTGCCTCAATTATATTTTCCTTTGCATTTTCCAGTATCTTTTTGTCTTTCTGGGAGGCATTCTTGGTAATTTAATTAACAACAATCTATTCAGTATTTCGGGGTTTGTAAGTGGAATTGTTATTTTATTATTAGGTTTGGTTTAGGGATGATTGTTTGAGGTATAAAAAGTATAAACTCAAATAAAAACGATTATGTTCTAATAATTTAGGTATGTACATATTTTTACTAAACTTTTATTAATAGGGAGAGTGTTCTTATGAATTCTAAAACAATAACTGTAAGATCTATATTTCCATCATCAGCAGAAAGGGTGTGGGAAAAACAGGATTTTAAAACGCTTACTTATATCACTAGACCTCTTTTAAGTTTTAAACCTCGAAATGGAGATGGTTCTGCTTTTAAATGGCTTAAAGGTGAGCGTTATTTCTTCAGTTTACGTCTTTTTAGTGTAATACCCCTAGGTGTTCATCAGATATATGTAGATAGAGTAGATGAAAAGAATTATGAGATTCAGA
>JBMCBT010000095.1:0-3374 GCA_048623215.1 Halothermotrichaceae bacterium | reverse complement strand
TCCGCGCCCCGGATGTATTTATCATTACTATACATTCTTCAGGTATATAACTAAGTATATTATCCTGTTCTTCCTCAAAATCAACTCTTCTCAAGGCAGCTGTCACCAGTTTTGACCTTGATTTTTTTACTGCTTCTAATATCAAATTTTTATTGGAAAATTTCCCAGTACCAATAAATAATCGACTATCAAGTTTTTGACCAGCTATAATTAATTTATCACTCATTTATCATCCACCCCCTACAAATTTTAAAACTTCCAGACTATCTTTATTACTTAGAACTATCTCATCCCACTTATCTTTTTTAACAATTTTTTTGTTATATTCTACAATAAGTTTTTCAGGATCCAGCCCTTTACTATAAATATAATCCAGTATGGTTACTTCATTATCGAAAAATTCTTCTTCTCCATTAATTCTAACTAACATTTAGCTTCCTCCCTTTATGAATATTTAAACTTGATATTATTGTTGAAGTTGTTAATCCTAATCTGTAATTATTTCATAAAATTTTTTATTATCACCCCATAATCTACTATAGTAACTGCTGGCATTAGTAGAATTTATAAAAATGATGTGTTGGACCAGGGCCTTTTCCGATATCATGTGAATTTCTTATAGCACCAGTAATATATAATTTAGCTTTTCTGACAGCATCTTTTAAAGAATAGCCTTTTGCTATAAATGCTGCTATTGCCGATGAATAAGTACAGCCAGTACCATGTGTATTCTGCGTTTTTATTCTCACAGACTCATATTTTTCGATGTTTTTACCATCATATAAAATGTCAACAGCCCCTCCTTTAAGGTGTCCTCCTTTAATTAAAACACTCCCTGAACCCATGTCATATATCTCTTTTGCTGCTTTTTTCATATCTTCTATTATCTCGATTTTTCTTGAAACTATAGCTTGAGCCTCATGAATATTAGGAGTTATTATATCAGCTAAAGGTAAAAGTCTTTTTAATAGAGTTTTTCTTGCAGATCTCTGTAATAAATGCGAACCACTTTCAGATATCATAACAGGATCAAGTACAAGCTTTTTTATATTCCACTTTTTAATGCTTTTAACTATAGTTTTAATAATATCTTCAGAAAATACCATTCCTATCTTGACAGCTGCAATATCAAAATCAGTAAAAACAACATCAATTTGTTTTTCTATAATATCAACATCTACCTTGTCTATCCCATATACACCCTGAGTATTTTGAGCTGTTACTGCAGTAATTACACTCAGACCATAAGTCTCCAGTGCAGAAAAAGTCTTTAAATCTGCCTGTATTCCTGCACCACCACCAGAGTCAGAACCAGCAATAGTTAATACATTCTTAATCATTATACCCTCTCTTTCTTAATTATTATTCCTTCTTTTTCTTAATTTTTAATAAACTTTATACTTAATAGCCCTATAACATTTATACTTTATTATTTATTTAAAGCTTCATCAGCTATTTTTAAGGCACAATATTGACCACACATGGCACATACATCTTTTTCTTCAATATTATGGGTCTGTCGTAATTTTTCTGTTATTTCCGGGTCAATAGACAAATTAATCTGTTCTTTCCAGTCTAAGCTCTTTCTTGCTTTTGCCATTTTTCTATTTCTTAATATTGCCTCCTTATTACCATTGGCAACATCAGCTGCATGTGCAGCAATTTTTGAAGCTACTACTCCTTTTTTTACATCATCAATTGTCGGCAATCCCAGATGTTCAGCTGGTGTAACATAACACAAAAAGTCAGCACCTGAAACAGCAGCCATGGTGCCTCCAATAGCTGCTGTAATATGGTCATAGCCAGGTGCAATATCAGTAACCAATGGTCCCAGGACATAAAAAGGTGCTCCTTTACACAGTTCTTTTTCCAGCTTAATGTTTGTTTCTATCTGATCAAAAGGTACATGTCCCGGCCCCTCAACCATTGTCTGAACACCAGCATCTCTAGCCCTGTCAACTAACTCACTCAAAACCAATAGTTCATACACCTGACTTCTATCAGTTGCATCAGCCAGACACCCAGGCCTCATTCCATCCCCAAGGCTTAAAGTGATATCATATTTATGAGCAATTCCCAGTAGTCTATCATAATATTCATATAGTGGATTTTCTCTATTATTATGTACCATCCAACCGGTTAAAAATGATCCCCCACGACTGACTATATCAGATAAGCGCCCTTCTTTTTGTAAATGTTCCACTGCTTTTCTTGTCAGACCACAGTGAACAGTAATAAAATCTACACCATCTAAAGCCTGTTCTTTTATAACTTTAAATATATCATCTACTGTCATATCTACTATCATTTCTCCTGACTGTTGAGTCTCAACAGTAGCCTGATAAATTGGTACTGTTCCCACTGGTACAATGCTTTGTTCAATTATTTTTTTTCTTGTTTTATTTATCTTATATCCGGTACTCAAATCCATAACAGCATCAGCCCCATTATTAACAGCGATTTTTAATTTTTCTAATTCGCCTGCTATATCAGAATATCCTTCTGATGTACCTATGTTAGCATTAATCTTGACCGAAAGGCCTTCACCTATTCCTCTAGGTTTTACTTTTTTATGTAGTAAGTTATAGGGTATTACTATAGTTCCTTCAGCAACCCCCCTTCTAACAACTTCAATTTCTACACCTTCATCTTCTGCTACTTTTTCCATAACCCAATTCGTCTTACCTGATCGCGCTATTTCCATTAATGTCATCTTTTCATCCCTTTCATTAAATTTAAATTGATTACAATAATTCTTGAATACTATTAAACAAATAAAAAAGACCATTAACCCCTGAGTTCACAAAGGTTAATGGTCTAGAATATACCTAGCCATACGCAAATTTATACTTCCCTCCGCCAGTATTAACTGGATCAGGTTTAAAAGGGTGTAATCTCAGCCTGAACGGCACCCCCAGTAAAACTATTATATTAAATTGTTACAAAATTATTATACTATATTTTTTTAAAAATTTCAATAAAAAATCTTTAAAGCAAACATTAAAGTAAAACCTTAAAGTTTTATTATAATATATAAATATTTTCGATATATCTTTAAACAATTTGCTAAATTCCCCATGTTTATAAACTAATTACCTTTTTAATATGTATAAATGACTTTATTTTAATTAAACTAGAATAAAGGGGGACAAATTATGAAAAAAAAATATAGAAGTATATTAAAAGGGGTAGAAAAAGCAAAAAAATTAAAAGACCTTGAAGTAGCCAAATCATTGGAAATAGACAAACTTAAAAAAAAAGTGAGATGAGAAAAGACCATAACCAGTCTACTCTATCTATAAGAAGTGACCTGCCCAGGCAATAGAGTAGGACCAGTCTTTCGACTGGGACCCCTCGTCAAACTGCACGTACGG
>JBMCBT010000094.1:0-3391 GCA_048623215.1 Halothermotrichaceae bacterium | reverse complement strand
AGAAATTAAAATTATCAAATCAAGTTTATAATAGTAATTCTCTGGCAGCTATTGGAGTAGCAGCACATGAAGCAGGTCATGCTATTCAGGATGCAAAAGGGTATACTCCCTTAAACATCAGGGCCACTATTGTTCCGGTTGCCAATATTGGGTCCAGTTTTGGCCTGCCGCTTGCAATTTTTGGTTTTTTCTTCAATTCACAGTTTATGATTGGTCTAGGTCTGGTTTTATTTGCAGGAGCACTATTGTTTCATCTGGTTACACTTCCGGTAGAGTTTAATGCCAGTAACCGGGCTATTAGACAACTTGACCGGGGTGGTTATTTATCAAAACAGGAACTTAATGGTGCTAAAAAAGTTCTGAGAGCAGCAGCATTTACTTATGTAGCAGCTACACTTGTAGCACTGGCCAACCTGATCAGGATACTGTTACTATATAACCGGAGAAGATAAATTAGTAGACATGTAGTTATATTATAAGGAGATTTAATATGAATTCACGCAGGTTAGCTCTGGAGATATTACTTAAAATAGAAGAAGGTGCTTATTCAAACATAGTTCTTGATAGTTCACTGGATAAAATTGAGGATAGTCGTGATAAAGCTTTAATAACTGAATTAGTATATGGAGTTATACGTCAGAGAAATCGGCTGGATTATATTATCAGACAATTTTCCAGATGGTCAGTTAAAGAGCTTGATAAACCGGTTTTATTGGCACTTAGGCTGGGAATATACCAGATAGAATTTTTGGATAAGATACCGGGCAGGGCGGCAGTAAATGAGAGTGTTAATGCTGTAAAGAAATATGTGAATAGAGGTGCTGTCGGCTTTACCAATGGAATTCTTAGATCTTATCTGCGTAATAAAAAGAAAATAAGTTATCCTAATAAATCAGATAGGGTTAATTATTTAAAAACATATTATTCACACCCTGAATGGTTAGTAAAGCTCTGGTTAAAAGAATATGAATATGAAGAAACCAGACGATTATGTAGATATAATAATACAGCTCCTGATACTATAATCCGTATAAATAGATTAAAATATAGTGATAAAGAAGTAATTAATGAATTAAAAGAAAATAATATAGTAGTAAGACCAACTACAGTACCGGGATTTTATAGGATAAAGCAGTCCGGGAAAATAACAGAATTACCTTTTTATGAAAAAGGTGGTTTTATTGTTCAGGGAGCTGCAGCTGGACTGGCTGGTTATATATTAAATCCAGAACCCGGTATGAAGGTACTTGATATGGCTGCAGCACCTGGTGGTAAAACAACACATATTGCTCAATTGATGAATAACAAGGGTTCAATTACTGCTCTTGATATATATGGGCATAAATTAAAACTATTGAAAGAGAATTGTCAGCGTTTGGGAGTTAAAAACGTCAATGTAATAAAAAATGATGCCAGAACTTATACATCGAAAAATAGATATGATATGATACTGGTAGATGCTCCCTGTTCCGGTCTGGGTCTTATTAGACAAAAACCTGAAATAAAGTGGAATAGGTCATATAAGGATATAGAAGAACTTCGACAGATTCAACTTCAGATAATGAATAATGCTGTTGGTCTGGTTAAAACTGGAGGGGAAATTCTCTACAGTACCTGTACATTAAGTAGACAGGAAAATCAGTTTGTTGTTGAGAAGATTTTAGATAGATACAATGAGAAATTAAAATTAATAGATATTAGTAATGATTTAAAAGAGATAGGTTTAGAAAATAAGTTTAAAATTCAAAATAGAATGTTAGAAATATTTCCACCTGATACAGATACAGAAGGTTTTTTTATTGCGAAATTCAAAAAATACAATAAAAAATGAGGGTTTTTTTATGAAAAAGCAGGATTTAAAATCTTTAACGCGAAAAGAGTTAATTAAGTGGTTTGATTTGAATGGATTTCAAAAATTTAGAGCAAAACAGGTTTTTAACTGGATTTATAAAAATGGTGCAGAGAGTTTTAAAGATATGAAAAATTTGCCTAATAATCTTATAAGGGAATTAGATGATAAAGCTTACTTAACTAATCTGATAGTACGTGATGCCCGGGCAAGTGAAGATGGTACTATTAAATATCTGTGGAATTTATCAGATTGTGAAACTTTGGAAAGTGTATACCTACCTTTTACAGATGGAAGACATAGTGTCTGTATATCAAGTCAGGTAGGGTGTGCTATGGACTGTAAATTTTGTGCTACCGGTAATAGTGGTCTTGTTAGAAGTCTTACAACTGGGGAAATTGTTGACCAGGTACTGAAAATTCAAAAGGATATAAGTAATAAAGAATTTGGTAAACCTAGAATCTCAAATATTGTATTTATGGGTATGGGTGAACCACTGGACAATTTTGATGCTGTTTTAAGAGCGGTTGAGATATTTAATGATAATAAAGGTCTGGATATTGGTATGAGGCGAATGACAATTTCGACTTCCGGCCTGGTACCTGCTATTCGCAGATTGGCTGATCTTGATATGCAAATAGTTCTGGCAGTATCTTTGAATGCGCCAAATAATATATTGCGAGACCAGCTGATGCCTATTAATAAAAAATACCCGTTAATAGAGTTATTAGGTGCTGTACATTATTATATAGAAAAGACAAACCGCCGTATTACTTTTGAGTATGTATTAATTGGAGATATTAATGATACAAAAGAGCTAGCTTATGAACTGGCTGATTTGCTGAAAGGAATTTTATGCCATGTTAATCTAATTCCATTAAATCCAGTTGAAAGTTTTAATTTTAAACATCCTTCATTAACAGCTATTAATAATTTCAGGAATATTCTAGAAAATAATGGAATAGAGACTACAATCAGACAGGAGAGGGGTACTAATATTGATGCAGCCTGTGGGCAGTTACGCCACCTTAATAAAAAGGGGTGAGTTTTATAATGGAATTTTCGATTTATTCCAATATTGGTAAAGTTAGAGATGATAACGAAGATAGTTATATTGTAAAAAAAGAACCATATCCATTAATTGCAGTGGCAGATGGTATGGGAGGACATAATGCTGGTGAAGTTGCCAGTAAATTGGCTGTAGATTCACTTAAAAATACCAGTTTTTTACTTAATAAAGATAGCAGAAATATTTTAGACCAGATGGAAACAGCAATAAAGAAGACTAATCTTAGTATTATAAATAAAGGCAATCAAGATATAGAGTATAAAAATATGGGGACTACTTTGTCTATTGGAATAATATATGATGGGCACTTATATATTGGTCATGTTGGCGACAGCAGGGTTTACTTATATCGTAATAATAAATGTCAGCAGTTAACCAGAGATGACTCACTTGTTAATAAATTGATAGAAGATAAACAGATTACTTCAAAAGAAGCTTTTAATCATCCTCAAAAACATATAATAACACAGGCA
>JBMCBT010000093.1:0-3436 GCA_048623215.1 Halothermotrichaceae bacterium | reverse complement strand
TTTCAGGTGCGAATAATTTGACTTTTTTAGGATTAATTAATTTGACGTTTCACAGTTAATTCTTTAAACTCGTTCAGACTCTCCACTTCTCTAACCAGAATCTTGGTTGTCCTGGCTCCCATAATTCCTTCATTAAAAGCACCTGTTATTTTAGAGTTAGTCTTCCTGACTTTACGATAAGCCTTTAATATCTTTTTCTGAAAGATGATACTTATAGCTATTAACAAAGGTACTACACTGAGAGTAATAAGAGCTAACTTCCAGTTAAAATAGAACATAACAAACATTATCCCCATCATCATTGTTAATCCCCAGACTGAATCCACCAGACCCCAGGAAATAGTCTGGCTTAACCGCCTGATATCAGAAATCATTCTGGCCATCAACCATCCTACAGGTGTTTTATCAAAGAATGATAATGATAATTCCTGCAATTTTTCAAAACCTTTTTTCCGTATATCATAGCTTATACCCATCTCTATCTTCCCGGCCTGGTTAATAAAGACCCAGATATTTATACTTTGTAGTATTACAAGCCCGGCATAAATAAATGCAAATTGTTTTAAACCATTTAATTTACTGGTCACAATAAAGTTATCTATTGCATATTTTGTCATCACCGGAAATACAACATCAATTCCAGCTACACCTACCATTACAACTGCCAAAATAAACAGCTCTTTTTTATATGATTGTGCATAATGATATAACTTTTTCCATAATTCAAAGTCAAATTGTTTGCTATATTCTTTTTCTGTATATTTATTCATATTTATCACTTCCTTTTTACAAAATACTCATTTGCAAAATGCATAATGTAATTATATTAATTTTACTTCCTCTTCAAGTCCATTCTGTATAGTCCAGGTTCTCCTGTAAAAACCCGGTTTATTAATCAACTCTTCATGAGTTCCTTCCTGTACAAGCATTCCATCTTCCATAACAAAGATTCTATCTGCTTCCTTTAAAGTATTTATTCTGTGAGAAATAATAAATGATGTTACATTTTTATTTTTTTTAGAAAGTGCTTTTCTGATAGCCAGGTCAGTCTCAGTATCTACAGCACTTAATGAATCATCAAAGATAAGTACCGGACAATTTTTTATTAATGTTCTGGCTATAGCTATTCTCTGTTTTTGACCACCAGAAAGAGATACACCTCTTTCTCCAACAAGTGTCTTATAACCTTCATCAAACTCCAGTATAACATCATGTATAGCTGCTATCTGGGCCGCTTCCTCTATTTCCTTTTCTCTTACATCCCGTCTGGCTAAAGCGATATTTTCCTCAATAGATTTAGCAAATAGGAAAGGTTCCTGTAATACAAATCCAATTTTTTCTCGAAGCCATTTTTTATTAATATCCTTAATATTAAATCCATCTATAGTTATAGTACCCTGATTACATTCATAAAGTCTTGTTAATAAATACATCAATGTTGATTTGCCTGACCCGGTGGGGCCCAGTATAGCTACAGTTTCTCCCTGTTTTACTTTAAATGAAAGATTCTTAACTATAGGATTATCTCCTTCATAAGCAAAGCAAACATTTTCAAACTCTATATCTCCTTTTATCTCCGGGCATAGTTTTCCATCATCTTCTGTTTCAACTGGTTGATCCAATATCTCATGTATTCTTTCCATCGCAACAAAAGCTTTACCCATATCACTTAGAATTCTACCCATCTGACGAACAGGCCAGAGTAACATTCCTTCATATGTTGTAAAAACAACCAGTGTACCTAAAGTTATAGTGCCATTTACCGTCCAGTAGATACCGATAAGTAAGATTATTCCCATCTGACCCATACAGAGTAAATCAGATGAAGCCCAGTAACCGGCTAATAATCGGATTAAACGATATGTCAGGTCTCTGAAACTCTTATTTTTCTGATCAAACTTTTCAACTTCATATGCCTGATTGCCAAAAGCCTTCACTACTCTGATTCCAGTCAAATTTTCCTGTAGTCTAGATGACATACTTGCCTCTGCTTCGTCAGATTTCTTAAAAGCTTTCTTAATTTTCATAAAGAAAACAACTGCAAAAATAAAAATAACAGGCATTATAGCCATTGAAATTAGTGTCAGTTTGACATTTAATGAAAACATTATGTAGGCACTTAAGGATATAAGAAATATTGCCCGACCAACCTCAACCAGTTGTACAGCCAGAAATCTACGAATAGTATCAAGATCTGATGTACATCTCTGTATCAGGTCACCCGTCTCTGCTTTAACATGGTATGCATGAGGTAGATGTTGGATATGATTAAGTAATCTCTCCCTGATGTTTTTGGCAATTCTTTCAGCTGCCTGAGCTGACCATTTTCCTTTGGCATATAAGAAAACACCCATTATAATTGTAATACTCACCATAATAAGGCCAATTAGCCAGAGTCTATGTATCAGAACATCTTTTCCTCCCAAATATGATATGATGGTTAATGTCCATTGAGGAATATCCAGTGGTTCATCGCCAATTATTGAATCTATTGATACACGGATAATAAGTGGATTTATCAGTGAAAACAAAGTAGAAAACGCTGTACTTATAATTGCACCAATATATAATATTCTATTTCCTTTCATATAGTTTAATAATAATTTTAAATTTTTCATCATAATCACCTTTTCTTTATCTAGATTTGAACCTTAGCCCTTAGACAGCAATAGATGTAAAATATTAATTAACATTAATAATCTAACAAGATTATATCAGACTCTCTGGCATATTACTGGTAATTGAAAAGCCGCAGGATATAATCCTGCGGCTTTAAATCTTTAATATTTAAAAAATAAATAAATATGATATAATAGTTTATACTTCAACTTATATTATCTGATATAATATACATATATAAATATATGTATATTACTTTTATGATTATAAATTTATTTTTTAACATAAATAATAAAACCACAGGTTTTATCTTCGACCTGTGGTTTTATTACTTATTATTTATAATACTATCTACTTTTGATAGCATATTAATAATATTTAAATAATCATTTTAAATTTATCTTATTATTCAAAACACAGGTCGTGCTTGTTAAATTATGTAATTTTATACTTTTTTTAGCTCTGACCATCACTGCAAAAAACATCAACACGACCTCCTTATAATTTATTTTAAAATATTTCTATATTTAATTATTTTTATTATATTATAATGATATTTCATTTGTCAATAAAAAATTAAATATTTTTTTAAACTTTTTAAATTTACATTTTTTTAAAATTGCAGGTTAAAATCATGTTTTTTATTTTATATTTTCAATGAATAAAACAAATTTCATTCCTCTATTTACTTGCAATTATCATGAAAAAATGATATATTAATTTAGTACTGAAAGATTAAGTAAAGGGGTGTAGCTCAACTGGGAGAGTAGCGGACTCCAAATCCGTTGGTTGCGGGTTCAAGTCCTGCCGCCCCTGC
>JBMCBT010000092.1:0-3803 GCA_048623215.1 Halothermotrichaceae bacterium | reverse complement strand
GACATTCTGATATCAGTACAACGATGGTCTATACCCATATCGTTGACGAAGAATTGGAGGGGGCTTTGAAAAATTTAAGGTCCAGTTAGGGTGATTTTTAAGTTTTAAACTATATTTTTAGGATATTAGAGGCCAAGAGAGCGATTCTTTTAGCCAGACAGGTAGTTGACAATGTAATATACTTGTAAAAAAGAAAAGCCACCTGTTGGAGCAGGTAGCGAATGAAACTTTGTATTTCCCTTGTGCTTAATATTATATATAAAAATACAAGTTTATTCTAGTATAATTTGTCGAATCCTGCTCTTTGGTGGAATTACAGGAACTCTCCATTTATGCTATATTTTTAATGTTTCAGACACAAGTTGATACATACGTTCTGAAGGATTAAAAATTGGTATTTCTGATATACTGCTTAATTGATCTTCAAAATATGGAAAATGTGTGCAGCCTAATATGATCTTCTCTGTCTCTACTGCCCCAAAAAAATCAAAAATGCTATCCAAAGAAAACTTTTTTAGTATCTTACCTGGTGGCATTCCATCTTCAATTGCTAAAACTAATTTTAAAGCTGCAATTCCTATTACTTGAGCAGATTCATTTACAGAATGTATTACATTTTCTATTCCAGCTGTTGCTTGACAATTAGCAGCTAAAACACCTATAATATCATGTTTCTTGCCAATATAACGATATGTCTCTAATGGTGTCACAATAGGTATTCTAACCTCTTTTTTTAGTTCTTCTAAATTCACTGATGTGCTTAGTGAATTACAATATATACAAACAACCTTAATATTTAAATGATTACGGATTAATTTCCGAATCTTTTTTAACATTATGTTTTTAAGTTTTTCTGGGCTAAGTATTTGTAAAGAAGAAGTAGTAGCTGGTTCTTTGGAAATGTTTCCGCCAATTGCTTTTATACCCTTATTTTCAAAATAGGCCACTCCCATTTTAGTATCTATCTCGGTTCCAGCAATGATGGCTACTTCGACATTATCTTCCATTAAAACACCTCCTTATTGCTTTTTATTTATTGCCGTCGACTAACAAACTGCTTTGAGGTATCTTCTTTAGAATAATTGCCGATAAGGGGGCAAGTAATGCTCCTAATCCTAACATCACAAATGGTAAACCCCAATTATTCATTTGGATTGTTTTATCAACACCTGAATTAGTCAGTTCTAAAATTTTGCCAAATGCATATGGAGATAGTATTGTCATAAAATATCCCGCAGCTGATTGAAATCCTAATGCTGTAGCTGTAAAATCAACAGTTATCATTTCAGTTAAAGTCGCTTTATAAATAGCAGAATCAGCCACGACCCAAAAACCTATCCAAAAACCAATTATGACTACTAGTGTTAACGATTTACCATACAAATAACCAAAAAACATTTCGGCAATAAGACTGG
Organism: Halothermotrichaceae bacterium; assembly: GCA_048623215.1. Taxonomy (GTDB): domain Bacteria; phylum Bacillota; class Halanaerobiia; order Halanaerobiales; family DTU029; genus JBMCBT01. The sequence continues at coordinate 2,388 of JBMCBT010000092.1, read as the reverse complement.
CAAATGAACATAATAATATAGTCTTTATTCTCCCCCATTTATCTGCAATAACACCTAAAACCCAAACCGCTGGTGCTCCCAATAATATAATGAAAGCCGCAAGTTGACCACCTAAAACTGTAGCTTCACTTGCTGAATAACCAACAGCATAAGAACAAGCAACCATAAATGGCCCTATCCAACCCCAAAATGCATAAAGTTCCCACATATGGCCCATATATCCTGTAACCGCTAATGTAGGGCCTTTATAACTTCCTTCTGGTGCTGGTTTGGTTTTTTTATTGATTTGTTTTTCAGTTATAATTTTTTGGAAACCATTTTCTTTTTCTTCTACAAGGAAAAACATTATATAAGCTGCTATAAAGACAGGGATAGAAGTGGCTAAAACCCCCATTTCCCAACTGTACATACTGGCCAAAGGTGCTGCTACAAAATAACCACCTGCATAGGCTGCCGTTAAAGCTCCTGTATATGCACCTACAGCCTTTCCTCTTTCTTCTGGTGGAAACCAATCAGATAATAACGCCATGCCAGGTGCATAAATTGCCCCCGCGGAGAGCCCTGTCAGTAGTCTTAATATTAATATACTATAAAAGCCGTTTGCTAACCATACAAACAAAGTAGAAAATATGCCTGTAAGAAGAGTAGCCCAGGCTACTACATTTTTTTTGCCTATTTTGTCAGCCAGCCATCCCGTAATAATTACAGTAATAACATAACCAAATTGAAATATAGATAGAATAATTCCAATAGAACCTGCGCCTAAATTTAAATCTTCAACTATATAACTAGAAACAGCTGAAAAATTATACCAAGGTAAATACCCCAGAACCATTGAAATAACCATTAATATTAATATTTTATTTCTCTTTTTCATAGATGAATACTCCCCATAATATCTACTGTATTATTAGACCTTACATTGTACTATTATACAGGAAAGGCTTCCATAGTTGAATATGAAAGCCTTTCCTTCTAATGAAGTATTTGGGTTATTTATACTGCAACTTCATCTTTTTCGAAGTCCCATGGATGTTTCTTTATATAACTATCAGCAAATGGAATATATATTGATAGAATTCCAAATAAAGCTAAGAACATTTGATACCATAATAAGGGAATAACATCTAGTGGTCCTACTGCTCCTTCAGTTAATCCCATTACCATGAGTATCTGAGCTCCATAAGGTAACGCCCCTTGCATTACACAAGCAAAGATATCTAATAAACTTGCTACTCTTCTTGGATCAATTTTAAATTTTTTAGAAATTCTTTTAGCAATCGGTCCATTAATTATAATAGAAACTGTATTATTAGCAATTGCAGCATCCGTTAAAGCTACTAATATGGAAATACCAAGTTCTCCTGAATTTTTTCCACCTACTCTTTTTTCAATTGCATTAACAATATATTTTATACCACCTTCTTTTAAGGTCATATATGCTAGTCCACCAGTAATTAAGGAAACCAGAAAAACTTCTTGCATGGAAGTGAAACCAGCATAAGCTTCTTTAGTTATTGATAGTAAAGTTAAATCTCCAGTAAATAATCCTATCGCTCCTGAGAGAAATATCCCACTGGTCAAAACAGCAAATACATTCATTCCTCCCACAGCAAATATTAGAACAAATAGATAGGGTATAATTTTAATAAGATTATATTCGTATGTCTCTCCTGGTAATGCTTCTGGAGATCCTGAAAAGATAAATAATAACACAATTGTTGCTATTGCTGCTGGAACTGCAATATATAAGTTAACTCGAAACTTATCCTTCATTTTTACATTTTGCGTTGCGGTAGCTGCTATTGTGGTGTCAGAAATGATAGAAAGATTATCTCCAAACATTGCACCGCCGATTACTATAGCCATTACAAAAGCCATACTTATATTAGCTCGTTCAGCTATACCTATTGCTATTGGTACTACTGCCGCCATCGTACCCATAGAAGTACCTGTAGAAATAGAAATAAATGCAGTAATTAAAAACAATCCAACAGCTAAATACTGTATTGGAATTAAAGACATACCGAGATTTACTACAGAATCTACTCCTCCCATTGCTTCAGAAACTGAAGAAAAAGCTCCTGCCAGCAAATAAATAGTACACATGGTTAAAATATTTTTTTCACCCATACCAGCAAGGAGTGTATTCATCTTTTCATTTATTGATCCTTCAAACATAACAAATGCAATTATTACACCTATAGATACAGCAATCGGCATGGGGAATTGATAAAACGGATTGTCTGCTCCTTTATTCAATAAAATAATACCTGTAAGTAGAAACAAACCTATGAATATAAGAAAAGGTAATAATGCTTTCGCATTAGGCTTTATATCTTTATTGTTTTTAAGTTCCACCACTACTCCACTCCTTTTTATTAGTTT
>JBMCBT010000091.1:0-3956 GCA_048623215.1 Halothermotrichaceae bacterium | reverse complement strand
TATCACTTTTGTCGATTACTGTCAAGCTTTTTAAAGATTTTTTAATAATCCAAAAACATCCTGCTGGAGTGTTTTAGATTAGCTCTTTTTTGTAAGCGACATTTGCTATCTTAACATCTTAGGCTTAAGCTGTCAAGATGTTTTTGATTTAATCTGTTACTCTATATTTATCTAGATAAACTACAGAATCATTTTTGCGGGAGTCTTCTGCAGCAAAAGCCATAATATGACTTTCCAGAGAATCTTCAATTGTGGTCAAGCTGTTATCTAAAGGTTCTCCAAAGATAAATTTGCTGAATTGTTCTATTAATTTAGCATCTCCACCACCATGTCTTCCATTGGCCTCAGATTGAATTTTTATCTGCTCTCTATCACCATTGAAAGAATGTATATTAATAATTCCTTTATCAAAGTCAGCATCTATTTCTCCCCGACTACCAAAAACACGGGTTGTTCTGGTTATATCTTTACTGAATGCTGTTAAAGCAAAATTTACTTCAATATTATCTGCAAAAGTCATTCTTACTGTCTGAGTATCAGGCACATTATTATCACATTTATATACACACCGTCCATATGACCCCTGTTTTAAAGCTTTTTTTCGACCAGTGTAGGATAAATCTGTAGTAATGACCGAAATCGGCCAGCCAGAATTATCATTAATATATATCTTTACTGCAGAATATGGACAGCTTTTTTCTACAGCACAATTAACGCATCTATCCCCTGCTCCTGCTGGATGTTGACTTTCTGTAAAATGCTTTAATGAAGCATGTGAAGATAACTTTATACATTTCTTTTCTAATAACCAGTACAAAATATCCATGTCATGACAGCTTTTGGCCAATATAATAGGAGCGGCAGTATCGGTATTACGCCAATTACCTCGAACATAACTGTGGGCAAAATGATAAAATCCTATATTTTCGATATGATTCACAAGTCTAATCTGTCCAATTACATTACTATCAATTATATCCTTTAATTTTTTATAAAAGTTAGTATAGCGTAATACATGAGCTATAAGTATATCACTATCATATTCACGCGCTTTATTAATAATAGAAAGGGTATCATTTAAATCTGGAGCAATAGGTTTTTCCAGTAATATCTTATAACCTTTTTCTATAGCTTTTAATACCGGCTGTAAATGCATATTATCAAGTGTAGCAATAATCAACGCATCTGAGATTCTCTTTCCCTTTAATAATTGCTGCCAGGAATTAAAAATATGTACATCAGGTATATTATGTTCTTCCACAAAAAGATTGCGTCTTTTTTCATCAGGTTCAGCGACTGCATTAATTTTTATCTTCTTTTCTTGTTTAAGAAGATCACCATATACCTCTCTACCTCTATTCCCGGCACCTATTACAGCAACAGTTTTCTTTCTCATGATATCACCCTCTATAATGAGACATGATATTGTCTTAATTTTGTTCTAACACTTATAGCTATTTTCTATGTATTCATACTTAACCATTAATAATTTTTATAAATATATTTCTTGTTCTGGCTCCATCAAATTCACAGAAAAAAATACCCTGCCAGCGGCCCAACTGCATTACACCATCTTCTATTATTATAGTCTCAGAACTACCAAATAAACTTGATTTAATATGAGCTGCTGAATTCCCCTCAAAATGTTTATAATTATCATCAAAGGGAACAATTTTATTAATTTCCTTCTTTATATCCCTGACTACATCTGAATCAGCACTTTCATTAATAGTAACTCCAGCTGTAGTATGAGGTACATAGATGATAACAATACCTTCTTTTATATTGGCTTTATTTATTATGTTTTCTACTTTAGCAGTAATATTAATGATTTCTGTCCTTTTGGATGTTTTTACATTAATTTTTTCAAACATAATATCCCTCTTTACTTAAGCATCTTGTAGTAATTACTTTATGAAAAATTCTTGGGGTTTAATTAACTTAACATAATGTTTAATAATCATTTTGACTAAATTTTAAAGTGATAAAGTTTATATGTAGTTAATAAGATTAGGAATCCTTTTTAAAAGGATGAATCCCTTCCTCTGAGCTAGCAAATAATAATTAGCATATCATATACTCACTATACCCAAAAAGGAAAGGATTTATTAAGTTTATTCTTATCGATATTACTTCTAGAAAACCAACTGATTTCCTGTCTAAACCTATAATATCTTTAAGGTATATAATAACTAACCCATCATTTAAATTATCACTTAAAAATCTAATTCAAGTAGTTTCCAAAAGAATTTAACATTTATTTATTAATAATAACTTCATCATTAATTAAGTTCGGCATCTCTTCGCCGTTTAAACCGGCCAATAAATTTTCAGCAGCCATTACTGCCATTTTTGTTCTGGTTTCTATACTAGCACTTGCTATATGGGGTGTTAACGTTACATTATCCAGTTCAGCCAGACCTTCTGTCAGATCTGGTTCATCCTCATATACATCTAAACCAGCTCCGGCTATTTCATTATTTTTTAATGCATCAACCAATGCCTTTTCATCAATTATAGGACCTCTAGCTGTATTAATTAAATATGCTGTTTCTTTCATCATTTTTAGCTCTTCTTCAGCAATTAAATGCTTTGTATCAGGTAGCAATGGCACATGTAGACTCACAAAATCAGATTCCTTCAACAAATCATTTAGTTCCATATAAGTTATATTTAATTCTTCTTCTTTTTCAGCAGACTTACGGTAAGTATCATAATACAAAACTTCCATATCAAATCCCTTGGCTCTACTGGTAAAAGCCTGTCCAATACGCCCCATACCAATTACTCCTAATTTCTTACCATATATATCACCCCCAAGAAACATCATAGGCCCCCAACCTTTATATTTCCCAGCGCGGGTAAAACTCTCTGCTTCAACGACTCTGCGGGCTACTGCCATCAATAATGTCCAGGCAAAATCAGCAGTTGTATCTGATAATACTCCAGGAGTATTGGAAACAGCTATATTCCTTTCAGTACAGGCCTTAACATCAATATTGTTATACCCTACAGCATAATTTGCGATAACTTTCAATCTCGGATTTATATCCAGTAAATCTTCATCGATAGTATCAGTTAATAAACATAATAAACCATCAATCCCCTGTACTACCTTTTCTAATTCTTTTCGTGTTAAAATTCTATCATGAGGATTCACTTCCATTTTACATCTTTCAGCTATCATTTCCATTGCTTTTTGCGGTAATTTTCTGGTTACATATACTTTAGGTTTACTCAAAATAAATTCCCCCTTTTAAGTCCGGATGTAGAAGAGTTCTATTGATTTGTTTTATTATATACCTTTTTAGCAGAATTAACTATGTCACTAACACCCATTTTATATTTATCTAGTAATTCTTCAGTTTCTCCAGACTCAGGAAAAACATCTTGTAATCCAATTCTCTCCATAGGAACAGTAATATGTCCAGCACCAGCTTCGGCTATAGCACTTCCTAATCCCCCAATAATATTATGGTCTTCTATAGTAACTACTGCACCTGTTTCTTCTAAAACATTAGTAATTTCATCTTTATCTAGTGGTTTTAAAGTAGGCACTTCAACTACAGTTGCTTTTATTCCTTCCTTTTTCAATAACTCAGCAGCTTTTATAGTTCTTTTTAATATTGGTCCAGTTGAAAAAAGAACAACATCTTTCCCTATGTTTTTTATTATTCTAATCTTACCTAATTCAAAGTTAATTTCATCATTAAATAATTTAGGTTCCCTACCATTTCCAACTCTCAAATAAGCTGGCCCTTCATATTGATGAAGGGACATTGTAGCTTTATATACTTCAGGCCCATCCGCCGGAGACAATACTGTCATAGATGGAAGACTACGCATTATTCCTAAATCTTCAAAAAATTGATGAGTAACTCCTTCTCTTTCACCTCCACCTATACCGCCATTAGCCCCTATGAATTTTACATTTAAGTTAGGATAAGCAACATAAG
>JBMCBT010000090.1:0-4061 GCA_048623215.1 Halothermotrichaceae bacterium | reverse complement strand
GGAGCATATTTATACGTGGTGTTCCTACAAACTCTCCTACAAACATATTTTTCGGGGTTTTGTATAAATCCATTGGTTTATCAATCTGTTGTAACTTTCCCTCATTCATTACCACTACATCAGTCCCTAGGGACAAGGCTTCTAGCTGATCATGTGTAACATATACAATAGTTTGTCCGGTTTCATTATGGATTCTTTTCAACTCAGTCCGCATATCTACGCGTAATTTTGCGTCAAGGTTGCTTAGAGGTTCATCCATTAATAAACATGCAGGCTGTGGTGCCAGACTCCTGGCTAAAGCAACCCGTTGCTGCTGACCACCACTTAATTCTGAAGGATAACGAGTAAGTAGTTCCCCTATATCCATTAGATCAGCAATCTCATTAACCCTTGTTTTTATCTGAGATTTGCTTTTCTTTTCCATTTCAAGACCAAATGCAATATTAGCATAAACAGTCATATGCGGCCAAAGGGCATAACTTTGAAAAATTAATCCAACATCTCGTTCACTGGGATTTAGCGAAAAGGACTTTTCCGAAGAATAAACCAATCTGTCATCCATATATATTCTCCCGGAGGATGGTTCCTCTAAACCTGCAATCATCCTTAAAGTAGTTGTCTTACCACACCCTGAAGGGCCCAAAAAACACATAAAACTTCCATCGGGAATTGTCAAACTAAAATTATTAACAGCTATAACATCTCCCCAACTCTTTGTAATATTCTCTAATTTAATATCAGGCATAACTTTATCCTCCCAAACCCTCTGCCATATCGGCACCAGTTATTTTTTGAACTAAAATAGTTAAAATTAATACAATAAATATATTAATCAATAATAAGGCATTAGATATAGAATAAAAACCATAATCAGTATATTGAAAAGTGAGTGTTGTTAATAATTGTGTCCCAGGAGTAATCAAAATGATTATTAGACTCAATTCTCTCATAGCAGATATTAGCGGTAACAATATACTACTTAAAATACTGCTGCGTTGAAGAGGCATAATTAACCTTTTCATCCTTGTAAACCAACCTGCACCAGCAATAATACCTGCCTCTTCAATCTCATCTCCTAATTGCATCATACCACTTATACCTGCTCTACTGGCAAAAGGTAAATTCTTTACTGATGTTATCAAAACAAGTAATATAAAAGTGCCATATAGCCCTGGTATAAAACCCTGTGGTTTTGCAAACAAAGATAAATAAGTAGCACCTAAAGCTATACTAGGAATAAGATAAGGCAGAAATGACACCTGATCAAATATCTTTGAAAAAAAACGTCCCCTCAACCTAACAACTATATACCCAATAAAAAAACCTGCCAGAGCACAAAACATTGAGGCAAAAATCCCCAACTTAAGACTATTCCATAAAGCAGCCCACATTTCTGGATTCCTGAATACACCAGGTTCACCAGACAATATTTGTGAATTTGACTCTCCAAACCAGTAATGCAAAGTAAAATTCCCCAAGCTATAGTCACCGGAAACCCTGGTGACAGTTTCTATACCCAGTATCAGTATTGGGACAAAAACCACCATAATAATAAAAAACCATATTGAAATTCTTAGCGGCCTGGTATATTTCCCCAGCTTAACAAGATTCTTTTTTGCCCCTTTACCTGTAATGGTCACATAACCTTTACGAGTTCCAATAATTTTTTGATTTAAATATATAAAAGCTACCGCCAGTAAAATCATAACAATTGCAATCAAATATGCTACTCCAGGACTCCCCGTCTGTAGGTTAGAGAAAAGACTTGTTGATAAAACCTGATAATTTACTGGTTTACCCAGAAAGACAGGGGTGCTAAAAGAACCAATCCCGCGAGAAATAATAAGTAACCAGGAAGAAAGTATACCAGGAAGAACTAAAGATAATAAGATCTTCCTGACTATCACTTGCCTACTGGCACCTAATACTATAGCTGACTCTTCAAGCCTAGTATCTATCTCTTTTAAAGAATTACCAATCAACAAAAAAGAAAAGGGATAATAGTGAAAAGCCATAACAATAATGATAGGTATCGGTCCATAGGATAACCATGTCGGAGGTGTCATCCCAAAGTATTCAAGTATTCCAGCAGAACCTCCTAATGTTCTATTTTTAAATAATGTAATCCAAGCTAAAGATAAAGTCCAGGGTGGAAGCATATAGGGGATAATGGCTAATTTGCTAATATATTTTTTTCCAGGCAGATCTGTCCTAACTACAATCCAGGCCAAAACCCCACCAATTATAAGAGCCAGAATAGACATCGGAAAAATAATAACAAAAGTATTAAGTAAAGGTTTATAAAATAAAAAGTCGCTCATTTGTCCTAAAAAAGTTCTATTTATATAATATAATGTGAATTCACCCACTTTTATATCACTTGTATATAGAGCATCACGAGGATGAAGTATAAAAGCTGATTGAATCATAGAATACAATGGACCAATAATCAAATAAATAAGAACTATAAAAATAACAGTACTTGTAATAAAAAAAGGACTACTAATCAGTTTCCGGGACTTATTCCATATCCATATTAATCTCATATTTAGTTTAGTCTTTTCAAATTCTTGATGTATCACAGGACTATACCTCCTTCTTAATTAAAACATTACTTCCCTGATAATTACTATCAGGGAAGCCTATATAGATTCTTTACTAGTTAAAAATTTAACACAACTAATTTCTATTCATTATCCAGAAATCAATAACATCTCTGGATAATTCAGCACTTGTATTGATCCTTAAAGGCCATGTTACTTCTTTCCATTCACTTAAACCACCAAGCGGGTTATCAGAATTATAAGAATTGTCCAGATTTGTAGAAAAGTTACCCATATCCCGAGTCCAGGCTCCAGCACCAGCATCTGTCAAAAGCACACGTATAAATAATTTGGCCGCATTAGGATGTGGAGCCCTGTTTACCAATAGGCCATATGCAGGATAGTGATATCCATTAATTGGACTAATTTTTTTTGCCACATCCAGAACAAGTCCGTTCTCTTCATTCATTCTCATCTTTCCAACTGTAGAAAAACCAACAGGCGGATTAGCTTGACCAGAAGCACCAACAGCATTTGCCACGTCAGTATCACTTGAAACAGTAACTACTTTATTTTGAGACAAACGCTTAATAAACTCCCAACCAGCATTTTCAGTTGTCAGCTCAATCTTCTCCCCAAAATAATCTTCATAAGCAGCAGCCATCACCTCTGCTCTAGCTATTATCTCAGCAAAGAAACTAACATTTGTTGATGTAATTTCAGGATCCCTCATTACTACTTTACCTTTCCATTCTTCCGTAGTTAACTGCCATAGGTTTGTAATAGGACATTCGTCATATTTCTCTCTATTATAAAATATAGTACGTGGTTGAACCAGAAAAACCAGAGGATCTTGATAGTCTGAATCAACAAGACCAGTATACATTTCAGGTACGAAGTTCTCTACATAACCATTTGGTAACAACTGTTTGGCAACTCCAACTATATCCTCAGCCATTATAAAATCAACTTCATATATTCCTGCTTCCTGCTCACGTACTATTCTTTCTGTTATAACAACATCACTCATTTTAGCATGTTTTACTTCTATACCATATTTCTCTAGCATAACTTTCTCAACCCTTGCTACCCTACTAGAAGTACCATATGTATATACAACACCTTCTTCTCTAGCGTTAGCAATTATTTCATCCCAATCTTGAGCAGCAGAAATATTAACAAAAAAAGCAACTATCATTAAACAAACACAAACAATTATTCTTTTATTTAACATTTATTTAACCTCCAATTTGTAATAAATTCATATTTAACTACCATCCTATACTAAATCTTATATTCAACTATTTTGTATACCACCCCCCCATAAAAAACTATACAATACACCTAATAAATAGCTTTGATTTCGTAAACGTTTACAATATATCGCAAAAAAATATTCTTACTACACTACTACTGTAGCACCTATACATTACAGGCAAATTAAATACAGGTTAAAAATATGTAAACATTTACAGCTATAAAATATAAAAAATCCTATTACTAAAAATCCATTTTAAT
>JBMCBT010000089.1:0-4259 GCA_048623215.1 Halothermotrichaceae bacterium | reverse complement strand
GCCTGAACCACAGCCAGAACCCACCCCACCTGAACAACAGCCACAGCAGCCTGATGAAGACAGACCACCAACTACACCAGGTCAAGGTGATAGAGAAGCAGAACCAACCGGACAGGAAAGCAGGCTGGTAAGCCTGGTTAATCAGGAAAGAAGAAAAAATAATTTACAACCACTAAGTGTAGATTCAGAAGTAACCAGAGTAGCCCGAATCAAAGCACAGGATATGGTTGATAATAATTATTTTAGCCACTACTCTCCCACTTACGGCAGCCCCTTTGATATGTTGGATCAATTTGGAGTTGATTATCAATATGCAGGAGAAAATCTGGCGCAAAACGTTTCTGTTGAAAGAGCACATCAAGCACTTATGAATTCAAGTGGGCACAGGCGTAATATTTTAAATCCTAATTTTACCCATATTGGTGTAGGAATAAAAGCCAAAGGGCGGAATGGTTATATTTATGTGGAAATGTTTACAGGAGTTCCCCACTGACAGCTAAGCATCTATAAATATGATATTTGTTTTTAAACCATTTATACTTCAGTTATATTCCAAAAAAGGTTCTGTTATTATTACAGAACCTTTTTGCTTATAAGTGCTGCTATCATAAAAAGTAAATAACTAAAATTGATAATCACAAAGTTTTTCACAGATAAAACAAAAGTATCTTTTTTGCTCTGCCTTTTATTAAAGACATTAATGTTACTTTTAACAGGTATTACAGTCAACAATAACAGCAGACAATATACAGGTACTATTTTTAAATAGACTATAACAACTATATCTAAATAAATAAGATAATATAAATATCTAAACAACTTTAAAGAAGTTTTCTTTCCGATATAAATTGGAAGAGTGTAGCGGTTATTTTTATAATCATCTTTAATATCTGAAATATTATTGGCCAGCATTATATTAGAAATACTGAAGATTACTGGTACAGAGTAAAGAAATATATAGATTACTTCCATTAAATTAACTGATATATTAATCATTCCATTTATATATGATATTATAATAATTGTTTCTGGCAAGTGAATATTAACAGCAATAAAGATTATAATAAAACCCATAAGTAAGCCCGATAATAACTCCCCATATGGTGTTCTTGATATCGGTACTGGCCCGTACGAATAACCTATTCCCGTTATAAAAGATAATACTCCTAAAAAGAGTACGATAAGGTCTGTTTTTAAAAATAAAAACAGACCTGACACTGCTGCAGCTAATAAAAGTAAAATAGTAATCATTATAACTGTATTTTTACTTAACTCATGTTTAACCAGTGCATTATGCTGCTCATAATTATAACCCTGTTTCCTATGAGCCCTTTTAAAATCATAATAATTATTAGCAGCTGTTACTGCCATATCCAGTGTTAATACTCCTATCAGCATAAGCAAAAATCTTATTAAAACAAATTCCTCAAAATGATAATATACATAAACTGTCCCCAGTAAAAAAGGAAGAATACTGGCAACTTTTGTCCTTATTTCAACTAAATCAAAAAATCTATTTAGCAATATAGATTGCCTCCATAATAGTCTTTTTGCTTAATAAAACCTTTTGCTAAAGGTACCCTTTACATAAGCAATACGAATTTTATCTTTCCACTTAATTAAAAAAATAAACACTTTTATGACTTATCTTCCTGGGAGTCTTTTTTCACTGGGTATATTTTTTAAATATATCTTCAACCTTCTTCACCTTTTCATCTGAAGGTGGTTCTACTTCCTTTAACTGATATTTAATATTTAATTCCTGCCATTTATGTTCACCCAGATTGTGATATGGAAGCAGCTCTAATTTTTCCATATATTCTTTACCTGATAGATATTGAGCCAACTTAATTAAATCATCTTTATCATCCGTATGCCCGGGAACTACTACATACCTTATCCAGTAAGACTGCTTTTCTTTTTCCAGCAATTCTATTATCTTTAGTGTTTTCTCATTACTTACTCCAGTTAACTCTTTGTGTTTTTCATTGTCCATCTGCTTGATATCCAGTAAAACAAGATCTAGATATGGTATTAGCCTCCTGAATTTATCTGTCTGTATATAACCAGAGGTATCTACAGCCGTATGCAGTCCTTCTTCTTTGCATTTTTTCAACAATTCCAGTGTAAAATCTAACTGCATTGTAGGCTCTCCACCTGATATAGTTACTCCACCTCCGGAACGATCTATATATGGTTTACAGCGGATAATATTTTGTATCAATTGCTCTACATTTACCTTTTTTCCTTGATGTAGTTTCCAGGTATCAGGATTATGACAGTATTTACACCTTAATGGACATCCCTGCATAAATACTACAAATCGTATACCAGGCCCATCACGAGTTCCGAGGCTTTCTGTTGAATGTATATACCCTTCAACCATAATTAACACCTCTTTCTATCTATATTACTGTCTCTAAGTAGTTATCAGTCAGCTGTTTGCAGTTCTACCTTTAGTCAATTCACAAAATTTACATATGTCTGTGGAAGGTTCTTGCAATTACTTCCTGCTGTTGCTCAGGTGTTAACTTTATGAAATTAACTGCATATCCGGAAACTCTGATAGTTAATTGTGGATATTTCTCCGGATGATCCACTGCATCAAGTAATGTTTTTCTTTTTAGAACATTCACATTTAAGTGATGTGCACCCTGTGAAAAATAACCATCTAAAATTGAAACCAGGTTATTTACCTGCTCACCTTTAGTTTTACCAAGAGCATCAGGTACAATAGAGAATGTATTAGAAATTCCATCCTGGCAGTAATCATAAGGTATTTTTGCCACAGAATTCAGAGAAGCAATAGCACCTGATTCATCACGTCCGTGCATTGGGTTTGCACCTGGAGCAAATGGTTCTCCGGCCTCTCTACCATCCGGTGTGGCCCCAGTCTTTTTACCATAGACTACATTTGAAGTTATGGTCAGGATAGACATCGAATGAATTGCATCCCGGTAGAGTGAATGCTGCTTTAATTTTGTCATAAATAACTTGACTACTTCAACTGCCAGTTGATCTACACGGTCATCATCGTTGCCAAATTTGGGGAAATCTCCTTCAATTTCAAAATCTATAATTAGTCCGTCCTTATCTTTTATAGGCTTAACTCTGGCATATTTTATAGCACTTAAGGAATCAGCAATAATTGATAATCCGGCTACACCAAAACCCATAATTCTATTAACAACACTATCATGCAGAGCCATCTGAACTGCTTCATAGGCATACTTATCATGCATATAGTGAATTATATTTAGAGCATCAACATACTTTTCTGTCAGCCAGTCAAGAAAATGGTCAAACCTGTCCATAACATCTTCATATTCCAGATACTCCTTCTGATATGGAGCAAACTTTGGTCCTACCTGAGTACCTGTCACTTCATCTCTTCCCCCATTTAGTGAATAAAGCAGTGTTTTGGGTAAATTACATCTTGCTCCAAAATACTGAATATCCTTACCGGGAGTCATTGCAGATACACAGCAGGCAATACCATAATCATCAGAAAAGTTTAATCTCATCAGGTCATCATTTTCATACTGTAATGAACTGGTATCTTTTGATACCTGACTGCAAAAATTTTTAAATGGTTCCGGTAAACGTTCAGACCAGAGAATAGTGAGGTTTGGTTCCGGTGCTGGCCCCAGATTATATAAAGTATTTAATATTCTATAACTTGTCTTACTAACCAGTGGTCTACTATCTATACCAATACCCCCGAGAACTATAGTTACCCAGAGAGGGTCACCACTGAAAAGTTCATTATAAGCTGGTGTTCTTAACTGTCTGGCCAGTCTTAATTTAATTACAAAATCATCTATTAATTCCTGAGCTTTTTCTTCAGTTAACACACCATCTTTAATATCTTCCTCAATATATATATCAAAAAACTCAGCCACTCTGCCGAAAGACATAGCCGCACCGTTGTTTTCCTGAATTGCAGCTAAATATCCAATATAAGTCCATTGTATAGCTTCCCGGGCATTTTTAGCTGGACGGCTCAAGTCCAGTCCATAAGTCTTTCCCAGACCCTTAAGTTTATTTAAAGCTTTAATCTGTTCACTGATCTCTTCACGCAAACGTATATTTTCTTCACTCATTCTTTCCCTTAAATTATTTTTATCGGCTTTTTTTTCTTCAATTAGTCTATCTATACCATATAAGGCAACACGGCGGTAATCTCCTATAATTCTGCCACGCCCATAGGCATCAGGCAGACCTGTTATAACACCAGACCTTCTTATCTCCCTCAATTC
>JBMCBT010000088.1:0-4340 GCA_048623215.1 Halothermotrichaceae bacterium | reverse complement strand
GCATTAGTGTTATAAGTTGGGAATTTATCAGTCAGATGCCGCGTAATTCGATGACAGAAGGTGGTATCTATCCTGCAATAATTGGGACATTTTATTTGATTACTGGTTCATTACTCTTTGCTGCTCCTCTGGGGGTTTTTTCAGCGATTTATATGGTTGAATATGCTAAAAGTAGTAGTAAAGTAATTCGTTTTATCAGGGTTGGAATTAATAATTTGGCCGGGGTACCATCAGTAGTCTTTGGGCTTTTTGGTCTGGCGATTTTTGTTAAATTATTTAATTTTGGTGTTTCTATTTTATCAGGTTCTTTGACTCTGGGGATTGTTATATTACCTACAATTATCAGGGCATCTGAAGAGGCTTTAATGGCTGTCCCTGATGAGTTTAGACATGCTTCACTTGCGCTTGGAGCAACACCCTGGCAGACAATAAAAAAGGTAGTTTTGCCGGCAGCTACCCCAGGGATTTTGACCGGGGTTATTCTGGGAATTGGGAGGGTTGCAGGAGAAACTGCACCCATCATCTTTACGGCTGCTACTTTTTTTTCCAGAAAGCTGCCAGGTTCTATTTTTAGTGAGACAATGGCTTTGCCTTTTCATATATATGCCCTGGTTACAGCAGGTACTTTTCCAGCTAAACAGATTCCACTGGCTTATGGTACTGCTGTTGTGTTATTAACCTTAGTTCTGCTGATTAATCTGGTTGCTATTATATTAAGAATAAAGTATAACAATAAAATGAATTATTAAAATTTCAAAAAGATAGGAGCGCATATTATGTTAAGGAAGAAAAGTAGGTCTTTAATTAGGTTATCAGACTTCCGGACTGGTATTGCTGCTAAACTGATAATATTCTTTGCTGTAATTATCGGTTTGCTTTTGTTTTCAATGGGGTATTTTATTAACAGTTCTATCTCTGAAGAGATAATGCTGATGACCAGACAGCGTAATATGGGGGCCAGGGATTATGCTGACAGATTCAATAGAAACTAGTGAAAACTGTACAGAATTACTAAGAACCGGGGTAAATAAGGTTAAAGAAGAATTAAAGGATATAATAGAAAGTGAAAGAATTAGCACAGTATTTCAACCAATTATATGTCTGAGAACAGGTGATACACTGGGATATGAAGCCCTTAGCCGGGGACCGTCTAATAGCTTTCTGGAAAAACCGCGGCGATTATTTAATTTTGCAAAAAAGCATAATATGTTGTTTGAACTTGAAAGAGTAGCCAGAAAAAGAGCTATTATAAATGCCAGCAGTATTAACAGAAATTTCAAGATATTTATTAATGTAGATCCACTGGTAATATGTGATAAAGAATTTAAAAGTGGTATAACTAAAGGGTTTCTGGAGAAAAATAATATTTCTCAAAAAAACATTGTTATAGAGTTGACCGAAAAAACAATTATAGAAAATTATTCAGTCTTTAAAAAGGCATTAAATCACTATCGTGAACAGGGATATAAAATAGCTATTGATGATACAGGGGCAGGTTATTCAGGATTACAGTCAATTGTTTCAATTCCCTTTAACTATATTAAAATTGACCATTCATTGATTTCAGGTATTGATAAAGACCCAGTGAAACAGGCTCTGCTGGAAGCCTTTGTTAAATTTTCCAGAAAGATAAAATCAAAAATCATAGCTGAAGGAATAGAAACCAGATGGGAATTAAAAACACTAATAGAACTTGGAGTGGATTACGGACAGGGTTTTTTGATTTCTCGCCCTGGTAATAGATTTTTGCAAAGATACCCCTTAGCAGAATACATTGGTGAAATAAAACAACAAAAGAGTAAGATAATGGATAAGAATATTATCGGTGATATTTCATTGATTGGTGTAACAGTTTCCCCGGAAACCGAAAGCTATAAAGTAACCAGGATATTTGAGAACAATTCCAATATACAGTGTGTAGTAGTTCTTTCAAATAATAAACCAGTAGGACTGGTTACACGGGATAAGTTATATCATCGATTGAGCAGTAAATATGGTTATGCTGTTTATATGGATAGGCCAATTAAATTGATTATGAATAAAACTCCGATGGTTGTTGAAACCAGTACCAGTATATTTGAGGTGTCCCAAAGGGCTATGGCCAGAGCAACTACTAATATTTATGATTGTATTATTGTTACCAGGGAAGGAAAATATTATGGTATAGTGTCTATAAAAAATCTGCTGGAACAGGTATCGATTATGCGGGTCGAAGAAGCTAAACAGCGTAATCCTCTAACTAATCTACCGGGTAATCCCGTAATTGAATATCAGATAAATAGTCGTCTGGCAAAAAACGAAAAAATTTCAGTTCTATATATTGATCTTGATAATTTCAAACCATATAATGATTGTTATGGATATAAAATGGGAGATAAGGTTATTGAAATGACCTCTATGATATTAGAGGACACAGTAACTGATGTTGGTAATAAGGATGATTTTATTGGTCATATTGGAGGGGATGATTTTGTAGTAGTAACATCTCCAGATAAAGATTTACAGATAAGTAAATTAATTATCGATAAATTTGATGATTCTATTAAAAATTATATTAACAAAAAGGATCAGGAACGGGGTCACTATATTTGCTCAAATAGGTCAGGTGTAATTTGTGAGATTCCATTGACAGCAATATCGATTGCAATTGTAAGTAATGAAAAACGAGACTTAACAAACCATCTACAAATAAGTGATATAGCAGCAGAATTAAAAAAATATGCAAAAAAACAACCGGGGAGTTCGTATGTAAAGGACCGGAGGAACTGAGCGATTATTGATATCAATAATAAATCTTTTTAACATAAATGTAACAACATATTAACATTATATTAATAAAATATTGATATACTTAATTAAGTCAGGTGTAGTTAGTTATAAGGAATGTTTCTGGTATAGTATCCAATATTAATTATAAAAGGAATAGAACACTACATATTTGAATTATTCAGGTAGTGATATTATGTTTAAGGGGAAAGGAGCAGGTTAACATGGCAGATAATAAAGAAAAAAAGATGGAAGTGATGGATCTTGACTTTTATTATGATGACTTTCAGGCCTTACTAGATGTTGATTTACCAATTAGTGAAAATAAAGTGACTGCTTTAATTGGGCCATCAGGTTGTGGTAAATCTACATTTTTAAGGACATTAAACAGAATGAATGACCTGATAGAAGGAACCAGGGTAGAGGGCAAAGTATTACTTGATGGGGAAAATATTTATGATAAAGATACTGATGTTGTTGAGCTCAGGAAAAAGGTTGGCATGGTTTTTCAGCAGCCCAATCCCTTTCCCAAGAGTATATATGAAAATGTAGCATATGGCCCAAGAATACATGGTTATAAAGATAAAAATGTACTTGACCAATTAGTGGAAGATAGTTTAAAAGCGGCTGCCCTCTGGGATGATGTCAAGGATCGACTTCATCTATCAGGATTAAGTATCTCAGGTGGTCAGCAACAGCGGCTCTGTATTGCCCGGGCACTTGCTATAAAACCGGAGGTTCTTTTGATGGATGAACCAGCTTCCGCACTGGATCCGGTGGCAACCGCCAAGATTGAGGAGTTAATAGATGAGCTAAAAAAGGATTACACGATAGTTATTGTCACACATAGTATGCAGCAGGCAGCCCGTGTATCTGATAATACTGCCTTTTTTCTGATGGGAGAACTGGTAGAATATAATAAAACCGAAAGGATATTTGAAAATCCGACTGACCAACGGACAGAAGATTATATTACCGGTCGTTTTGGTTAAGATAGATCTTATTCAGTAAGGGTTGTACAAAAAAACAGGTGTAATAAGTCTTGATATAAGAAAAAAGAGACTTTTTGAGGGGTGAAGGATTATGAGGAAGAGTTTTCATGAGTCATTAAATGAATTAAAAAATGATATGTTGAAAATGGCCAGTATGGTAGAAGAGACTATTTATAAAAGTGTAGAATCTCTTAAAGATGGTGACCTTGAACTGGCTGAAAAGGTAAAAAGAGATGATGATAAGATCGATGATTTTGAGCTAATCCTTGAAGAAAAGTGCACCAAGTTGATTGCTTTACAGCAGCCAGTTGCCAGTGATTTAAGAACAATTATTGTAATTTCTAAACTGGTAACCGACCTGGAAAGGATTGGAGATCATGCTTCCAATATAGCCAATATGGTACTGGAAATAGGGAATGAGCCCTTAATAAAACCATTAATAGATATTCCCAGGATGACAGAGATAGTAACCCGCAGGTTACGTGAAAGCCTTGATGCCTTTGTTAATATGGATATGGAACTGGCCAAGAAAGTTGCCCGGGAAGATGAAGAGGTTGATGTACTTGATGAACAGATTTTACG
>JBMCBT010000087.1:0-4365 GCA_048623215.1 Halothermotrichaceae bacterium | reverse complement strand
TCGAAAATCTTCTGGCTCAATTCATAGCCATACATTTCTCTTTTTTTTAATAGAGCAAGTATAGCTAATTCAATAATACCTGACTTTAATTCTTTTCTAATTTCTATATTAATCACCTGCCTTAAGCTTTGTTTACTATTTAGTACAATATAAATTGCTATATATAACATTTAGGAAAGCTATATACTTTATGCTTCTAAGTAAAATTATACTACAGAGAGAATTATATGTCAATATATACCATGTTAAAAATGGTATTAAAATAAATTTCATTATAATAATATGTTTTTTAAGTAAAAAAAAGGGAAAATAAATGGTTTCTTGAATAATAAAAAGAAAGTAATGTAGTAAAATATTAGGATATTATTGGAGCTAATATGCTGGAATTAGCACAATTAGAAAAGGTATGGGGAAGAGTAAATAGAAACCAGCAGTATCTTTACTACTGGTTTCATAATCTGTTCGCGATTTCTTATTGAATACCTGCCATTTTTTTGCATTCGGCAGCACATTCTTGACATACCTGTGCACATTTTTGACAGTGATCATCTTGAAACATATTGCATTCTTGAGCACATTTTTCACAAATTTTAGCACAGAGTGCACATAGATCTTTTGAAAACCCAGCACTCATCGACATATATGCCACAGCCTGTTGACAGATCATTGCACATTCAAATAGTGTTGATATACAGTTTTTCCTTGCAGCAACATCAGGCTCATTTAAACAGGCATTCAGACATTCGTAACATGCCTGTACACACTTGGCACATGCATTGATACAATTTTGATGTTTATCAGTTGTATTGGTTACTACACCCATATATTTTACCTCCCTTTTATAATTTGATTATGTCGATAGTATAACCAGTCAGAGTGATGTTCATAAATATTGGCTACTTTTTAAAAGTAGTATGATATTTTTAAAAATAATAGTAAGAAGAATTTAAAGATAATATTTATTTTGGAGTGATTAAGAATGTGGAATTGTAGAAATACCAGGTGTGTCTTTTTATTAATATTATTAGCTATTGTTGTAAACGTCAGTATAGTTTATGCTGTGGATAATATTACGGGTGATGGAACAGCGGAAGATCCGTTTATTATATATAACTTTAAGGGATTAGAAAAAATAGGAGATAAAGGGTATCCTTTGAGTGCTCATTATAAGCTAGCTGCGGATATTGATGCCAGTATTACATTTGATAGAGATTATAATCATACTGGTGATAAGATAGTGCCTTTAGTTGGAGGAGGTAATAAAGGTTGGGAACCTATTGATGGATTTTCAGGAACATTTGACGGCCAGGGTTATCAGATATCAGAGTTATTTGTTAACTTTCAAAATCAACCTGAGCAAAAATATGCCGGCTTATTTGGCAGAATTAAAGATGGAAAAATTATAAATATAGGTCTTGTAGATTCATGTATTATTGGCTGGGGCTCTAAATTAGAATCAAAAACCGGTGGAGTTATTGGTTATAATGATGGTGGTACACTGGAAAGAGTGTATTATACAGGAAGGGTTAGCGGAGTAGATCAAGTAGGAGGTCTGGTTGGTCACAATACAGGTACTATCAGAGAATCCTTTATGGAAGGAAATGTGGAAATAAGAGGTGAACAGGCAGGAGGATTAGTTGGATTAAATGAAGGAGTTATAAAGGAATCATATACCAGAAGCTGGCTTAAAGGTGGTATTGAAGTTGGCGGTCTGGCTGGCTGCAATAAAAATAAATTAATTAATAGCTATACTATTAGTTATGTTCTTGGAGAGAAATGTGTAGGTGGTTTAGTTGGGTTAAATACTGAATCTGCTGAAATTACAAGCACATATGCCAAAGTCAAATTTCAGGCATTTGATACTCTTCAGGGTTCTATTGGTGCTTTAAATAATGGTAAGATAAAACAATCATATTCTCAAAATTTAGATACAAAAGAAAAGTCAGAGGTTAAAGTGAATGAGTCTTTTCAGAACTGGGATTTTGAAAATATCTGGTCAGTTGATGATAATATTCCCTATTTAAAATGGGAAGATAATCTTTCGTATAATAAATATCTGGATTTGCTTGAAAAAGATGATTATACAGTTTATACCGGTAAAATTGACAAAGAACCCGTTACGGTTAAGTTGAAGGAAAATAATGGGCAAATAACTGGCTATTATTATTATGATAAATATAAAAAGAAAATTCAGCTGCAGGGAAGTATTGATAATAGGGGTAGAATCGAACTGGAAGAGTTTGTTAATGGCAAGAAAACGGGACAGTTTTCTGGAAAATTTAAAGATGAGTATGATATTACTGGACAGTGGAAATCATCTACAGGAGAAAGAAAGTTGTATTTTAGTATACGAAACAATAAATTTGATGTTGAAATAGAACAGGAAGGTCAAAGAGTTGAAATAGTAGATAATGAAGTGAACCTGGCAAAAAAGCCTTTTACATTACTTTTAAAATTTCATCAGAAACCATACAAAATGTATGTTAACTATTCCTTTAATAACTATATATATAATATGATCCAAGAAGGATATTCATATGACCAGACTTTTTCAGTAGACTTTCCAGTCTGGAATACCTGGGGAACAGAACCTGTTCCCAGTGGAGAAATACATATAGAACAACATGATGAGTTTAATTGGAAATCTAGTGACGGGAACCATTTGCTTTATTATGATGATAGTACAGCCCAGACTAATTTTCATAAAGTTACTAATTTATTATGTGAAAAAAGAATAGAAAAAGTTAAGATTGTATCGATTTCTTCTGATAATGAAGTTATTAAGTCAATTAACGAGCTTTCACAGGATACTATGTATGTATCCTTTATATATCCGTATAATTCTCTCTATCAGGCTGTAATAGACCAGAGGTATGTATTGAAAATTAATTTTGAATAATTTAATATTACCTGGCAGTGGGAATGTTTTTTTATTTATTTGGTTTTTATATGATAAGTCTTTTTCTGTAAAGAGAGATAAGACTGAAGGTGTTTTTAAAATTAAGTATAAAGTAGCTAGACGAGGTCTTATTTTAGCAGCAGTTTATTTTATATTTTTGTTTACAAAGATCTACAGAGACAGGATGTAATAAATGGTTATCCCGTTTAAATTATTGGGTTTTTTTATACAGTTTTATATCCTGCGCTAGGTGAAGAGTTTTTTTCATAGGAAGTGGGAAAAATGATTATAAGACAGGCATCATATTAGATGCATATAGTGGTAATCAGAGGGCATTAAATTTTTATGAGTGTAGAGGTTTTGAAAAAGTTGGAGAATTATATTTTCCGAAAAGAAAACTACCATTTTACTGTTATGAGAAAATATTAGAAGGGGTGTAATAATGAACAAAAGAGTTAACGAGTTTCTAATAAAAGCTAAAAAAGAGACATATGCCGGAAAAGGGCCAGAGGTGGAATCCTTACGTCCTAACTCTCATGACTTGATATATGAGGAAAATGATTTAAAATATATTGATACATATTTAGGCGGCATCAAATTCGCCGGAGAGGAGGCCCTATGGCAGGATAATAAGCCATTCTGGGCTATGAATTATTACGGCAGGGTACTGGATGAAAGTTTTGAAGGTGATTTTTTGAAAGAAGTTTTATCTAATGTACCTGTAGATATGCCCTATAGAGGTCCTGAGA
Source organism: Halothermotrichaceae bacterium (assembly GCA_048623215.1). Classification (GTDB taxonomy): domain Bacteria; phylum Bacillota; class Halanaerobiia; order Halanaerobiales; family DTU029; genus JBMCBT01. Next base: position 717 of record JBMCBT010000087.1, on the reverse strand, counting down.
GTTATCAGAAAGATGAATTTACATATACCTGTAAAGTTGATGGGGACTTTGACTGGTTTATTGGTTATGAAAAAATATATAAAGCGGATAAAAAGATATATGAGTGCAGATTTCATGGTGGTGCTATAAAATAAATATAAAGTTTATTTTCACAATTACTCAATTAGAAAAATGAAGTTGCCAAAAAAATATAAAAAACTATAAGGAGAAGTTATTATGAGCAAATCGTATAAATTGGTTAATGTATGTCCAGTATTTATTACAGATGATATAAAAAAGACAGTGAAATATTATGTTGAAAAATTAGGATTTAAATATGCAGAGCATTATGATAAAATCGAGACATTTGCAACCATTTATAGAGATTCCATAGAGATAATAATTGTTCAAAAGGAAAAAGGGGAAATAAAGTCCAATCAAAGTAGATACGGTAGTGGTTATGATGCCTATATTGACACAGAAAGCCTGGAAGGAATTGATTACATATATGAGGAGTATAAACAAAAAGGTGTAAAAATAATCGATGAACTGGCAATTACCGATTATGGTAGTTATGAGTTTGTTTTTGAAGATATAGATGGAAGACATATCGGTGTAGGTTTAATAGCAGATAAAGAAAAGTTTTTTGAGAAGTCCAATTATCTGGATTAATTAGGAGTGGCAAAATGAAAAAGCATAAGAAAATATTTATTTTTATTATAATTATTCTGTTGGTTT
>JBMCBT010000086.1:0-4396 GCA_048623215.1 Halothermotrichaceae bacterium | reverse complement strand
TCGTATTATTCCTGATAGTGGAGTTAAGGGAATAAAGATATCTTTATAGAGAGTTGGATTTTTAATTAAGATTATAAGTCTATAATTTAGTGAAAAATGAACAGGTGCTAAAATTCTAATATGATACTTCCATAGTAGACAATCTAATTAAAATAGATTGTCTATTTTGGAGGTATTTTTTATTGTTGATTTGCCAGTTGAATATAATACTGGTGAATATTTTTTAAAATAACGATATTAAAAACACCCTACGATAAAGCTGTTGAAGCAGTTGAGATGGCCATGGATAAGGCTGATGGAATAACACAATTCAACGGAAAATATCTTGGAGTTTCTGATGCAAGCGGAAGAGGTAGTGTAGGTGTTGCCTGGGTTACTGTAAGTGATGGTGTAGTTACTGATGTTCAGTTAGCTGAATATAGTGATGGTGAAGCAAAAGGTGACGACTATAGCTATGACAATTTCCATAATGCTAAAGAAACAATGCCAGAAAGATTTGTTGAAGCCGATTCTTATGATGTAGATACATATTCTGGAGCTACAGGTAGTTCTACTCGTTGGAAGCAGGCTGTTTTAAGAGCTTTAGTAAAAGCCGGTCTTAACTAATAATTTATAATGATAATAAAAGGTGTTTAAATGCTTTAAAATATTATACTATAAAAAGGCCAGCTAATGCTGGTCTTTTTTAATTGTGTGTCTCGTAAATCCAGGAAACAGTAGGTGGAAATCCTACCCGCGCTGTTCTCGCCGGTTCGGTGTGTGAAGTCAACAGTGGCAGGGTGTCTGCCGCGAGGTAGAATCTGAAGAGCTTGCGACGAGTAACCAGTCCGAAACATTATGTGAACCAGAGGTGGCATTTAGTCATGGCGACTCGCCCATAATTACGGGGAAGTCCAAGGCTGAGGTAGGGCGTTTGAACTGCTGTCCAACTTTTCCTGGGAGTTTATTAACAATGAAAACTAAAGATTGTTATACTTATTAAAATATTTATTGTGAATAAAAGACTTGACTATATAATAGTTGTAATATACAATAAAAGTATAATACAAATATAATTTTACAAAAAGGAGGTTTTCTGATTAATGCTGGAGAAAAAAATTAAGTCTGAAGGGTTAGATTGTTGTATTGACGAGATAGGAGAGATGATGCAGGGGTTAGTTCGTACTTTACATATGTTTGAGAATTTACAAATTTCCCAAAAAGGTTTTACTAATTCCCAATGTTATACACTATTAAATCTTTACAAGAATGGGCCACTGGCAATGAAGGAACTAAGTATTAAAATGAATCTAGATACAAGTACAATGACAAGAATAGTAAATAATTTAGTCCGTGATGGATATATCGAAAGGAAACACTCACAGGAAGATAGACGAATTGTATTAGTGGAATTGACTGCACAGGGTACTAAAGAAGCAGAGCAATTAAATGAAGAAGTTATTGAGTATTATCGTTTAATTATCAATCAAATACCAGACGGTAAAGTTATTGATGTGGTAGAATCCATAAATATATTAATTAAAGCTTTTGAAAGAGCAAAACCGAACTGTTGTTGAATTAATAAGGTTGTAGATATAAGATAGCCTGGGCAAAACACAAACCAGGTATTTAATTTTTATATTAAATGAATTGAGTATTATACTATATTTGTATAATACAAATATAGTATAATACAATAAAATAAAAGGAGATGTTTATATTTATGATATATGTACTTGAAAGAATATTAAAAGCAGAAATCGCTTATTTGCAGGCAGATTGGTGGATATTATCATTAGCAATAATAACTGCTGCCGGGATTAAAGTGTATGTTGGCCAGGAAAAAATCAAGGTGTGGATGGAGGGTAAGTCATATTTATCAATTACTGGGTCTGTTGGATTTGGAGCTTTTACACCATTATGTTCTTGCGGTACTATGGCTGTTATTATATCAATGTTTGTTACATCATTACCCTGGGGACCTGTTATGGGGTTCAATCCTTACTTATTAGAGAATTTAACCAATATAGATGTAGATATTAATTATTTTGATATAAAACTTATTACAACCGGGAATCGACCCTTTCTCTGGTCAATTCCAATATTTATTATATTCAGGAAGTATTTATTAAAAAAATATGATTGTCCCATAAAATTTATTGTAATTTGATTGATTTTTTGTTACTAAAAAACTAGTTTTGTCGAAGATGAAGGTCTTTTTAGCTGCCCTCACGAAATATTATTTGTAAGTATGATGTAAAATTTTAAACTTATTTAGGGGGAGGATATTTTGATTAATAGGAAAAGGGTAGTTCTATTGTTACTTAGCATTTTTACAGTTTTTCTAAGTGGCTGTTTTCTTGATGGTGACTTTGGTGGTAATATAGGTGGTGAAAGATATAGTTTAGAAACAGAGGTGATTGGAGGTCAGGGGAGTATTATAGTTGACCCTGATAAATCAATATATATGGCCGGTGAAAAGGTTAAATTAAAAGCCGATCCTGCTGAATATTATGAGTTTGTAGGGTGGGGAGGAAATATATCTGATAATATTAGTAATAAAGAGATTGAGGTAGTTATGGATTCAGATATATTAGCAACGGCATTGTTTGAACTTAGAGTAAAGGTATTACCAGATGAAATTATTGATTATTTAGTAATTGAACAAATTTCTGAAGATTCAGTAATGATAACTGGCTATAATCTCCAGGAAGCTATTGATGATTTAGGGGAAATAAAAGCTTACAATCCTGTAATTCCTGCAGTAATTGAAGGAAAAAGAGTTGTTAAAATTGGGAGAGAAGCTTTTGCTTATAAGCTGTTAGATTCTATAGATATACCTGATAGTGTTGTTGAAATTGGTCAGGAGGCTTTTTTATACAATAAATTAACTTCAATAGATATTCCAGAAAATATGACACAGATTGGCAAAGGTGTTTTTTCTACTAACCTCTTAAGGTCAATAGACCTTCCTGATAGTGTTGTTGAAATTGGTGAGGAGGCATTTTCATATAATAGATTAACTGAAATAGACTTTCCGGATGATATAAAAACAATTGGACCATATGCTTTTACAACTAATATGCTCAAATCATTAGATATACCTGATAGTATAACCGAAATAGGAAGTGGTGCTTTTAGTCACAATAATCTTACTTCAGTTGGCTTACCAGATAATCTAACTGTAATTAGTGCAGCAGTTTTTTATGATAATAAATTAAGTTCAGTAGTTATTCCAGATAGTGTAACAGAAATTAATAGAGCTGCTTTTTCGGAAAATAATTTAATCTCAATAACTATTCCAGATAGTGTAATCAGAATAGGGAATCGTGCTTTTGCGGATAATGAATTAACATCAGTTAAAATTCCCGATAGTATAACTAATTTAAACCGTGAAGTTTTTCGTTTTAATAAATTAACATCAGTTGAAATACCAGAGGGTGTAACTGTTATTGATGAAAGTGCTTTTTCTTATAATAATATAACTTCAGTAGATATTCCCGATAGTGTTACGGAGATAGGTAGATGGGCTTTTAATGAAAATGAATTAACTTCAGTAATGATTCCAGACAGTGTAATCAGAATTTATGATTATGCCTTTATTAACAATGATAATTTGAATAAAGTAGTTCTACCGTCTGGTCTTGAACTTGATTATGTTTTCCAAAATTCAGGTTTAGACTCATTTTACATAAATTCGGGCCAAAAAGCAGGAACCTATTTTAAAGAAGATGAAGAATGGACTTATAGTGAAACTATAGAAGAGTTTACATACAATTTAAATATAGAGGTTCTGGGGAGTGGAAGTATTATAATTGAACCCGATAAACCAATTTATACAGCTGGTGAGAGGGTTAAGATAACTGCCGAACCGGATGATGGCCATGAATTCAGAGAGTGGAGGGGAAATGTATCTGCTGTTTTTGATAGTGAGGAAATAACGATAACCATGGATGCAGATAAAACAATATCAGCTGTATTTAAAGCAAGATCTGAACCTGGTTCACTGGAAAATTATTTTGTTACTCAAAAAATATCAAAGGAAAATACAGTGGCAATATTGGATTATTACATAGATGATGCGGAAAGTAATTTGGGAGAAGAAAAGGCTTTTAATCCTGTAATACCTTCAGAGATTGACGGTAAGTTGGTTACAAAAATAGGTGAGGAGGCTTTTGCTGGTGATCAGTTATTATCAGTCGAAATTCCCGATAGTGTTACTGAGATTGGAGATCATGCTTTTTCCGGAAATGTATTAACCTCGATCGAAATTCCCGGTAGTATCACAAAAATAGGTAAATATGCTTTTTATGGTAATGAAATAGATACATTAGATATTCCCTTTGGGGTAATTGAAATCGGTGAATCTGCTTTTGAGGAAAATAAATTAATTTCATTAACTCTTTCGGCAAGTGTT
>JBMCBT010000085.1:0-4514 GCA_048623215.1 Halothermotrichaceae bacterium | reverse complement strand
GTTTCAAGGCTTTGCTCATCTAATACACGTTCCTCGAAGTCCTCGGTAACTCCTTCCATATAATCTTCTTTAAGGTCATCTTCCCAATACTCTTCTGAGGCTCTCCAGAGAGCTGTTCCCAATTGAACTAATTTTCCGGAGTCATGATCTGTGCCCACTGGAATAGCTAATTTACTTATCATTTCCACAGGAGCAATATGATCTTCAGCATCAGGACCTTTTGGTAAAAATGCCAGACTGTAATGATCATCCATTTCCTCTTGTTCTATATGATGATAAACTGCATAAACTGGTCCCATTATCATGGCTATATTCCCTTCAGCAAATTCTTTAGTCCCGGCCCAGCCTTCTCCTTCTGTCAAAACAGCTCCGGCATCAATTAAATCGCTAATAAGTTCCAGCCCGGCAAATGCCTGTTCATTATTAAAAGTAAATTCATATTGTCCATCAACATAATCATAGGGCTGTATGTCATTAGCATATGCCATTTGAACAGCTCTCATACTATGGGGAAAAGTTCTGAGGTTGGAAAAACCCAAAATATCATCTTCTCCATCTCCATCTGTATCTATAGTAGCATCCCGGGCAATTTCTTCAAACTTTTCATAGGTCCATTCTCCATTTTCCTGTAGCTCATGAATATCCGGTAGAGCATGTTCTTCAAATAGATCTTTATTATAAACTATACCAACAGTATCAATAGTTCCCCCGATTGCAAAAGCATATTGTTCACCATCAACCTGACCGTAATCCTTTACTGCTTCTCCATGTATTGGTCCTAAACTATCAAAATAATCTTCCTCCACGTAAGCATCAATCGGTTGTAGGGCAGCACTGTCAACCAAAGTATCAAACATCCAGCTCTGTATAGTATAAATATCTGCACCCGGGTCACCGGCCATTACTTCACTAATTACTTCATCTAAAAAATCATCACCACCTGGGTATTGCTCAAATTCTATATTTACATTAAATTGTTCCTCAATTAATTCAGTCCACTCTTCTCCAGATGGACCACCTTCATCCTCAAGACCCCAGAAAGAACCTACAGTAACAGTTTCCCCTTCGAAATCAGGCGTTTTTGCAACTACAATTCCCGAAAAAGCATAAACTAAAACTAATAAACATAAAGTAAATATAATGGATTTTTTCATTATTTTTCCTCCTTTTTTTGTTTGATAAAAAGTTTCTTTGGACTATAAAAATCAAAGATCATTTTACATAATTTTGTATAATTTTATATATCACCTCCAATAACAAATTTTTTCTAAGCCTCTAACCAACAATTCCAGTATTTTCTATTGACTCAATAAAATATCTCTGTAAAAAGCTATAAAACACAATCAAAGGTGCAATAAACAGCAGCATTCCACTATTTCTAACTACAGATGTATATTGATCAATCCCGGTAAAAACTACATCCAGATTTTCAGCATATTCAGTTTCATAAGCACGAGCAATGCTTTCTAGAGCATAGGGCAGTATATTGGCTTTAGGCAAAAATAACCTGAAATAAAATAAATCATTCCACTGCCAGACAACGGAAAAGATTAATACAGTAACCATTGCCGGCACAGCATGAGGTAACATAACCTGGAAAAATGTTCTCAAAGCACCTGCACCATCAACATATGCTGCTTCTTCCAGAGATTTTGACATTCCACTAAAATACTGTCTAATAATATAAATATACAATCCGTTTCTTAATCCGGTACTGGTTAAAGAAAGAAAAATAAAGGGCCAGATACTACCCAGTAAATTTATACCCGGTTCAGGTAATAAACCCCATATTGTGAAAAAACGAAAATTCAAATAAAAGGGAATCATTATAACCTGAGGCGGGATTAATAAACTTAAAATAACTAACGCAAACCAAATATTTTTTCCGCGAAAATCATAACGGGCAAAACCATAACCAACTATTGTACAGGATAATAACTGAGTTATACTGATAACAACCACAATAATTGTTGTATTAAATAAAGACACGGGATAATCAAGAAGGTCATAGGAAATAAAAAAGGCATCTAAAGAAGGATTTTTGGGTATCCAATTTACAGTAAGGTCATATAAATCCTCACGAGCCATCAGAGATGAAGAAACTCTAACTAATAACGGATATATAATAATAAAAGCAAGACCCCAGATGATTATAGAACGAAAAATAACATATCCATAATTATTGATTTTTTCTTTTTGGATTTTCATAAATATCACTAACTCCTGTCCCAGTAAAGATATTTTGTAATAATTTTAATCACAATTCCCAGGAATATAAATATTGATATAAAATACATCCAGGACATAGCAGTACTTACTCCATAACCTGCACCACCCCAGGCAGTATTGCGAACTAGATCTAATATAGCATTATCTGGACGTGTAAAAGAATCAATAATAATATACACAATATTAACAGTGAAAAAAGAACTTATCAGGGGAAAAGTTACTTTCCAAAACATTTCCCAGCCAGATGCGCCTTCAATTTTTGCAGCTTCATACATTGAATTAGGAATTGACTGTAAGGCGGCCAAAAAAATCAATATTGGAATTGCAGAAGAATTTATTATCATCGGAAGGCGTTCAATGGCATAAATAATATAAGTAACAAATTGTTCAGGAAATCTGAGACTAATAAAAAACCTTTCAATCGCTACCGTACTCAACATTCCTTCCGCATCGGCAACACCAGTTATATCCAAAACCTGACTCATATAATCCTGAGCCTCCAGATTATATATAATTCTAGAAGTCAAAATTACTGGTAAAAAGAAAATCACTCTGGCAATTAATCTACCCTTGAATTTTTGGTTTAAAATAGTGGCAATTATAAAACTAAAAATAAGAATCAGGGGAATATCACCAATTGTATTTAATATAGTTTCAACAAAAATTTCTCTAAAATTACTATGCTCAAATAAAGCAAATTCATAATTTTCAAAGCCAATAAAGTTTAATTTGAAACCAGAAGAAGTGATTTCTAACTCATTTAAACTAAAAATTATAGATTGGATAAAAGGATATATTATAAACAAAAAGATACCTATACTAAATGGGGATATAAACATATATCCAATTATTGTTTTTCTTCTATTTAAATCAATATTAAATCTTTCTTTTAAATTCACTTTTTAATCTCCCTCCTTTATTATCAGATAATCTTCTGCTTCAATTTGTCTATTATCAATTTGCACAGAGTGATTATTATAATTTACTATAACTTCCAGTCCATTATCATACCTTGTTTTAGCCACACCTTCTTTTAACTGTTGATGATCAGTAATACTATTACCCAAAATATCAAAATCCCCCCCATTCAATTCACTATAAAGGCTAGCAGCCCGCGATATCCAGGATTTATAATTACCGGAATACAAATAATTAAACTCTGTATTCATAGTTAACCCTGGATCATTATAAAACAATTTAAAATATGGTAACATTCCTGTTTCCATCATTTTTAAGAAATCTTTTTGGTAATCAGGAGAAAAATTCAAGGGGACACCGGCATATTTTTTATACCCGCTTACTACCATTTGATAAAAAGGAACACTTTCTGTAATGATATTATACTCTGTATTTCCTGTAGGTATATCAACTAAAGTGTCTGCATATTTTAAACTATAGGCATTTGCTCCCGATATCATAGTATCAATATTATTATTAAATATTTTTTCCATTTGTTTATTACTTATTTCCATTGCCTGTACTCTATCAATTAATTCTGTTTCATCTTCACGAAAATCAGAATTAATCTGATTTCCCATTTTACTTAATGTTAAACCTGGCTTTGAAATAGTTTCATAATCATTAAGAAAAGAACCAATGAGATTGTCCAACTTCCCAAAAGACAAAACATATTTTTCGCTTTCTGGTTTATATATGTAGGTTGCTAAATCATAATCATAATTTTTAGCAATCAGCTTATCTAACAAACGAGCAGAATCTTTATAAGCATAAAAATCATCAAATAATTGATTTCTCATTACATGGAGAAAATTTACTTCAGGAAACAACTTAACATCATTTTTTATCTCATTGTCAATTTTTTTCTGCAATTCTAAAAATCCTTCTTTCCCGCCTAACTTACTTTCTATTTCGACATTCTCCGGATAAATATGATTTATTCCACCAGTTAACCAGCCTGAATATCTTAAATGGATATTTTTTATATTACTTTCGGTTAATTGTTCAACAATATACCCGGCCTGATTAAATGAAGTTAATGGTAATACCACATCACGCGGCAATCCCAAAATAGGCCTTTCAGCATTGATCCCACCAACAAGTTCCAGAAAAAATGGTAAATTATCCTCTGAATTTTGTTTTTGCCAGTTATGTTTTTCTTTTAAATAATCTCTGTATCTATTGGCCATTCCAGAATAATCAGCTTCATCATCTGTCAAAAATGAATATCTGACTTTTATATCAGTATCTGTTAATCGAGATTGGAATATATTAAATTCAGTATCTCCTGTCTTATACCTGGTTTTCCCCCGGGGTATAAGATTGAA
>JBMCBT010000084.1:0-4522 GCA_048623215.1 Halothermotrichaceae bacterium | reverse complement strand
AATTACAACTACTTTTATTCCTTCCACTACTAACCCCTCCTTTTATAAATGCTTAGTCGCCTTTACGTCTTGTTTCCCTGCTAAATATCTATAAAATTTTATTTTTGTAATACTATTATTACTATTTACGTTATTTGTCTAATTATATCGAAATAATCTTCATTATTAGCATTTCAAAATATATCTATCATTCTTTTCTTAATTATATATACCTTATTATACCAGCAAAGACAGTATTCTTCATTTATTTTTATCATCTTGATGACACTTATTGTGGCATTAATTTAATAAAGTCTTAATTTGCCGTATTTTGTAAACATTTGTCTACATTATATTTGCATTCATGTAATTTTTTTTATATAATGACACAATGTAATCTGTATTACATCTAAAACTAAATTACTAAAAATTTACACAGGGAGATGAATTATGCAGTATTTTGCTTCACGGTTGAAAAAACTAAGAAAAGAAAGAAATCTTTCACAGGAAAAGCTAGCAAATGATCTGGGATACTCAAGAACTACAATATCAAATTATGAACAGGATGCAAGAATCCCACCTGCAGATATCTTATACAAAATCGCTGATTATTTCTGTGTATCTATAGATTATCTACTGGGTCGTACAAACTTTAAAACAAGTATAGATAATTATTTAAGCAATAATGCCGGCAATATAATATTATTTATAGATACAAAAACGGGACAAATCATCAATCATACTCCTGCTGCACTTTCTTTTTATAATATAAGCAGTAAAGAATTATTAAATAAAACTATTTATGATATAAATAATCTTCCAGACCAGCAAATAAAGTCATTTATGAAAAATGCAAAAGAAAAAGAACAGTACACTTTCAATCTCAAACACAGAACATTCACCGGGGAAATTAAAGATGTCCAGTCAACAGTATTCGTTTTTTCGCTTAATAACAGGAATATCTTATGTTCAATAATTGAGGATAACAGCAAAAAGAAAGATAAAAGTATTATTAATAATCATTCCATTGATGATTTATTTTATACTATAGGTAAAATCTCTTTACATAGAACACCGTACAAAAAGACTCATGCCAGAGATGTTGCACATTTATCAGCTAAAATTGCTAAACAATTGGGTATGCCAGACTTCAAACAGGAATCTTTGTGGATTGCTGGTTTATTACATGATATAGGTGAAATATATATACCAGATGATATATTAAATAAACCAGGAAAACTTACTGCAAATGAGTTTAATCTAGTAAAAGAACATCCACAAAATGGTTATAAACTGATAAAAGATATCGTCGTTAATCAGTTAATCAAAGAAACTATCCTGCAGCATCATGAAAGAATGGATGGTTCTGGATATCCAAATGGTTTAACTGATAATAATATACTTCTGGAAGCAAAAATACTGGCAGTTGCAGATGTTTTTAGTGCCTTGACCTCATATAGACCACACAGAAAGTCATATAGTATTCAGAATGCATTATATAAGATAAAAAAGAATACTAATATCAAATTTGACAAAAAAGTAGTGGATGAATTGATGAAACTAATGTCCTGTTCATAAAGATAAGACGACAGAAATAAGCATTTTAAAAAGCCTCACTAGACTGTTTAGGATTTCCCACTATAGCTATTACACATGCTAGATGTTAGATTTTAAATTCAAAAAACCATAGCAATGCTATGGTTTTAAAATTAATTGCAACCTGGCAGTCTTAGATTATTATATCCTTAGACCCATAGCTTTGCGTTCCTTATCTTTCAATAAGTTTGCCCATTATTATATTTTTCATAGTACTTTTCGACTATAATTTATTTCGTCATATTTCATTGTTTTCCTCCTTCAGTAGACATTTTTAGTGCTTTATACCTATTATTCTAATATTTTCAACATTTTTTAATATATTGACACTCTTACCCGTCTGAATTTTCTAGTCCGAGGCACCTTACTACTTGCTGGATATATTTATACTTCCCTGGAGTCGAATTAACTTATATTACATAATGATTTTATCTCATTAATAATCCTCTGAATATCTTTAAAAATAAAAAAAGGATCTGACTATGGTAGCAGTAGCCATCAGTGGAGAGCAGCATAGTGTAGGATTAAAAATGGTAACAGATTTCTTTGATCTGGTAGGCTGGAACACCTATTACCCGAGCACAAATACGCCAACTACCAGTTCATAAAGGCCATAAAGGAATATAATGCAATTTCTATAACTATGGAATATTATCTTGAAGCAGCTAAAAATCTTATCCACGCTATTAAAAATACAAATCCTCCCATTATCCGATAGAATCATTTTAATTTTTCCCGCAATAAACTGAAAATGGGCATTATTTTTCTAAACCTTCCCTGAAGCATCTTTTTTTTTGAGGTGCCAGGTAAATACCATAATTATTGTATATTAGATTTCTAAATTGCTTGAATTGATTATCTGTCAAGTCCATTATCTGACACCTCATTTTTAAATTATCATAAGTCTGACTTAGCTCATTACAAAATCCAGTTTTATTTTCTGCAGGCGATACTTCTTCTATAGTTCCCTGCTAAGTACTTTCAGGCTGCTTAGCTTTTATCTAGAAATCATCAAGATCATCTTCAAGTGGAATAATATCTTCTGGTGAAATAGTCTTAATATGATCATTGTCTTTTTTATAATTAACTTTATTAATTTTAGCTAATTGTGTATTCTTACTGTATGAACTATTTCTACTTGAAGCATTTGCCGGCTGCTTTTTTTCAATGTTGTTATCCTTATTGTTCATATTACTATTTACTATATCTACCAGCATCCTTACATTCTTCTGCATATTCTGAGACTGTGCGGATAATTCCTCCGAAGCAGAAGCGCTCTCTTCAGCAGATGACGCGTTTTCCTGAACTATTTGATCCATCTGTGATACAGCCTGATTTATTTGTGTTATCCCTTTAGCCTGTTCTTCACTGGCTGCAGCTATTTCGTCCATCAATTCACTCACTTTTCTGGACTGTTCATTAATCTCAATAAGAGCCTGATTAACTTTACTTGATACCTCTACACCTTTTTCAGCCAGTGTAATGTTTTTCTCAATAATATCTGCTGTATCTTTTGCTGCCTGAGCACTTCTTTGCGCAAGTGTTCTGACCTCTTCAGCTACTACTGCAAATCCCATACCAGCATCTCCGGCCCTGGCTGCTTCAACCGCAGCATTTAAAGCAAGGATATTTGTCTGGAAGGCTATATCATCAATAACCTTTATTATCTTGGATATTTCATCACTGGAGTTCTTTAGTTCAGACATAGAGCTCATCATTTCAACCATCTCCTGATTACCTTTTCTGGCTGAATCTGTTGCCTGTTTGGATAGCATCGTTGCCTGTTTCGTGTTTTCTGTATTTTGCTGAACCATGGAGGCTGATTCTTCCAGTGTTGATGATGTCTCTTCCAGGGAAGATGCCTGTTCTGAACTACCTTCTGCTAATTGCTGGCTGGAAGCAGATAACTGATCAGAAGCTGAAGCCACCTGGTCAGCCCCTTCATTTAATGAATTAGAGATTCTAATAATAGGTTTAGTAATCGAGTTAGCAAAGAACCAACCCACTATACCAATTACAGCAGTTATTATCAAACACACTATTAACATAATTATTCTCATACTATTTGATGCCGCAAAGGCTTCTGACTCATCAATCTCTACCACAAGTCCGAATAATGAATCTCCCATAGGAGCAGTTCTTAGTGCACCAAGAACTTTTTCCCCTCTATAATCCATATAATTATCCAATGTCTGGTAGTTACGATTATTCTCACTTACTGCCCTGGTTAATATATTAACACCTTCTGTTTCAAGTCTAGTTTCCATTAACTTGTGCTCACCAAATTGGGGCCTGGAAACTAAAACCCCATTTTCGTTGATCAGATAGGCATCTGCACTATCACCGAGATTTCCTAATCCTCTGACTACCATTTCAGATATCAGCTTCTGTCTTAATATGTTTATAAATACTCCTGTAACATCGCCATTGATCCCATTAGAATATATGGGGGTTGCAACAACAACAGCAAAGTCATCAAGATAATCTGAGTAAAACATTTCAGAGGTTGCGGTTCTACCATTCATGGCTGCAGTAAAATATTCCCTGGTACTGAGGTCTGCACCAATCGTACCTTTATTTGTATTATATACCAGAATACCATCTGGATTTATCAGGGCTGCTTCAGCCAGGTGGAACTTCTCCAATACAAGCGGCATTATTTCATCAAGTATTTCAAATCGTTCCTGCCACATTGGATCTGTTGTATCATAGTCTGCTTCCTTCAATATATTCATCGATTGATATACATCCCGTGTACTGGATAACACTTCTGTATCTGCAATCATGGTATCGAACCATGTTTCTACCTGTCTGTCCTTTTCCCGGGCAAATATATTAATTTCATTATAGGATTTCTCCGATAATGCATTACTTGCCTGCCAATAACTAAAAATACTAATCCCAATAAAGGGAATTAAACTGACCAGAAATAATATAGAAATAAGCT
>JBMCBT010000083.1:0-4650 GCA_048623215.1 Halothermotrichaceae bacterium | reverse complement strand
AATTAAAAATAATACATATTAACTACAATTAAAGATAAAACTAAAAAGGATAGACAAATTATAAAGGAGGCAAATATCATGTCAACAGTAATAGGTATATTTAATGACAAAGAAAGTGCTAGAAAGGCATTAGAACAGATAAGAAATGCTGGTATAACCGATGACAAAATATCTATGGTAACTAAAGGTGAAGAAAAAAATGATATGGAAGCTGGAGCCATTACAGACCAAAATCTAACAGATGGAGCAGCAAAAGGTGGTGCTGTTGGAGGACTAGCCGGGCTGGGACTGGCAGCAGCAGGCATAAGCACACTGGCAATTCCAGGAATAGGAGCAATTATTGCCGCCGGTCCTATTGCTGCAGGTTTAACTGGTGCTGCAGCTGGTGGCATTGCTGGTGGACTTGTTGATATGGGGATTCCACAACAGCGGGGAGATTATTACCAGGATAAAGTAAAAAGCGGTAAAATTCTGGCTGCTGTTGAAGCAGATAGGAATAAAGTTGATGAAGTATCCTCATACCTTAAAGATAATGGAGCCTATGATGTAGAAGCACATTAGGCATCATAGGTTGTTCAAGCATTACAAATTGCTCAGGCATAACAGCTCCCCTTTTATCTACTTCAGGGGAGCTCTTTAGCATTAATGTAATATACCTGTGATCCAAAATCACCTATATAACGTATTTTATCATTATAAACTGTGCCAACAAACTGGTTATATGGTTTGAACCCGGCATACATAAATTGAAGTAGTATATCGATGAAACTCTAAATTAGCCAGTTTATGATTGGTTTTTATCATTTTTTTCCTCCTGCATTTTACCTTATTAATCTATAGAGTTAAAACGATATTCTGTTACAGTATGATATTTATCACCTGGCCTAAGTATTGTATCCGGAAAGCTTTCTTGATTAGGCGAATCTGGATAATGCTGGGTCTCAAGGCAGAAAGCAGTACGTGGTTTATATTCTGAGCCGCACTTGCCTTTTCTTGAAGTCAACGTATTACCACTATAAAACTGCATGCCAGGCTCCGAAGTCCAGACTTCCATTGTTCGGCCAGATTCAGGCTCATAGACTCTGGCGGCAACAGCAAAGTCACCCTCTTCACTATTTAGCACATAATTATGATCATATCCAGATCCTATATTAAGTTGCTTATCTTCTTCATCAATTCTTTTACCGATTAAAATTGGTTTTAGCCACTTTATATTTCTTTCCATCTATTGTAAACTCACCATTGTCAATACGATTGCCAAAACGGCCAATCAATGCCCCGAAATATGGAGAATCCTCTATGTAATCATCCAAATTGTCATACCCCAGTACAATATCTTCCATATTACCATTACTATCAGGAGCAAATAACCTAACTATAATACCTCCATGGTTAATAACATCCACTTTCATACCATTCTTATTAACTATGGAATAAAGCATAACTTCCTCTCCTTCAGGAGTTCTACCAAAAGGTTTCATAGTAACTTTCGAACCATTATCTCTTTTATTTTCCATTTTTTTCACCACCACATTTTTTTTATATAAGAATATGAACTTTTATACTTCTATTTTTTACTAAAGAAATTAATTAATTAGTTAGTATAATATTATCAAACTTTTTAAAAAGTTTAAAGCTGTTAAAATTATATCATTTTTTAAGCTGTGTTTACATAAATATTTATATTATTTCAGTAATAATTCTATCTATACAGAATATTATAAAATATATTAATCCGGGAGGAATGTCTTATGAAATTTTTAAAAGTAAAATGTTTTTTCATATTATTATCAGTATTATTTTTAAGCTGTATACTGGTTGGTTGTGGAGGTAGAAGTGGTTCTGGTTCTGGTTATTCATTAACAGTTTGTATTGAAGGAAATGGCGATGTTGATATATCTCCATATAAGTCAAGTTATAACAGTGGTGATATTGTTACTTTAACAGAATTGGCTGATTATAACTGGGATTTTTCACACTGGGAAGGAAGTGTAAAAAGCAATAGTTCAGTAATAACTATAACTATGGATTCAAATATTTCCTTAAATGCTGTTTTCGGTGAAGTTTTACTTGAAGACAACTTTAACAACAATAATAACTCATGGACTACCGGTACCAGCTCTAATCAACATGCAATCCGGGATTTAAATGGTGGTAAATATATAATGACCGCTAATTATGAAAATGTAATCATGTGGTCATCACCTGCTACTTTAAATTCTTATCCTGCCGATTATTTTTTAGGGATTGACTTTGAATTTCATAACCTTAATAAATATGGAGAGGCTGGATTTATCTTTAATCATGAAGATGATAACAATTATTACATAATGGCCATTAATACTAATGGAAATTATAGTATATATAAAAAAGATAACGGCAGCTGGTATAATGTGACACAATGGAAAAATGCATCTCATATTAACATTAATTCAACAAATAATATAGCTATTACTAAAAGGAACAATAGATTTACATTTTATACAAATGGCCATTACCTGGATGATATCATTATAAATAATAGTTTCACTGATGTACGAATAATGGCAGGTAGTGGGCCTGACTTTCCTGTGGATGTATTTTTTGACAATTATCAAATATTAAATCTATCACCAATGTCAATCACTTCTTCCTTTAGCTCTGATAATGATAGTAGTGGTTTTACCTACAAAGATATAGAAAAAATAACAAAGCATTAATCTACTTATCTTTCAATATCAGTAAAACATATATATTAACACTCTCCTTTGCCCCAGTCCTACCGGCTGGGGTTATTTATTATATTGATTTTATAATATAAAATCTGTATAATAAAATATAGAAATATTTATAATAAAATAACATACATAATAAATTGATATAATAATTTGTCAACAAAAGGCCATCTTACCGCTGCAGGGCAATTTTTGTGTTTGAATCATATCGTATATTTATAATTTATTAAGGAGGGCAATTATGAAACATTTAAAAATATTGATTATTTCATTTTTACTAATAATTTCACTATTTACTATTTCAGCATCAGCCAAAGAATATGAAATCAGTGATTATGAAATTGATTTAGTTCTTGAAGAGAAAACTGGTGATTATTTAATTACTGAAAGATTAACTTTTGATTTTCAGGGGGATACATTCAGCTGGGTTTCACGAAATGTAAAAGGCAAAGGATTTGATAAACTGAAATTACAGTCTATTGAAGGAATTAATGTAGATATAACCGATTATGAAGTAGATCAGGGTAACAAACTGGATATCAAATGGTATTTTCCAGACACTATAGGCAAAACTGCTTTTAAAATTAAGTATAGAGCCAGCGGTGGGCTTATCACCAGGGATAACAAAAATGTTATTGCCTGGATGGCAGTAGGCAGAGAATGGGATGTTCCTATTCACAACCTGGATGTCCAGTTAAAACTACCTGAGGTCGATAAAATTATAAGTGCCACTCCTTCTGAATATATAACTGAAAAATCCAGTAATATTATCAGCTTTGAAAGGAAAAAGTTATCTCCCGGAGAACCCTTTAGAATTGACCTCAGTTTTCCTGTGATTACAAAAACAGATAAAGAAACCAGTAAATTGGATGAAGATAACAGTATTTACGGATTTGCTATTTTAATCGGACTGGGGCTTGCCTTTACAGCAGCGGGATTTGACATATACAACAGAAAAAAGGAAAAAATTATAGAGTCAAGTCAAAAATATACTGACCTATCACTGCCAGAACAGGCATTAATATACAAAGACGGTAATCAGAATAATAAAGGTACTTCTTCAAAAATTTTCAAACTTGCTAAAGAAGGAAAAATTAAATTAATAAGTAAAGTTAAGAAAGGGTTTTTAGGTTCAAAAAGTACTGAAATAAAGGTCGAAGTAATTAATGAAGAAAACTTGAATAAGGAAGAAAAATTTATTATAGAAAAATTAAAAGAACACAAAAATCTAAAAAAATTTGCTGGGGATTACAAACTATTTAATAAAGTTCACAAAATAGCAAAAGAACATTTATTGGAACTGGGCCTATTCTCTAAAGAAGCACTACTAAGGCGTAAGAAGATATATTTTTCTTCACTTTATTTTATACCAACCGGTATAGCTGCTTTAATATTTAGCGCTACTAAAGAACAACACCTGATTGTAGGCCTGGGAGTATTTTTATTTATGTTTGGTATTGGAAGGCTGATAAAGGGAGGAGTTACACCTATATTATCCGGTGAAGGTTTTTATATAAAAGAAAAGATAGAAAAAAATCTGGATAATAAAAAAGACAGCATTGATAAACTAATCAAAGCAAAAAAATCAAATAAAGCTCTAGAATATTTCTTCAACCACCTGGAAAATATTATTCTACACAACAAATTTAACAATTCAACACTTAATAAATATAAAAAAGTATTTAAACAGGCGGACAAAATTGAGATTCCAGACTGGATCGAATTTGATTTATCTAACCTGAATGAGACATTAGATGCACTGGATATAGTGGAAGTTATAGATTATATGATGGTCAGCATGGTGGTTATTGTTTCCAATACAGGGGCCTCTGCTGCGGGTGGTGCTGCCGGTGCTGGAGGTGGTGCAGCTGGAGGCGGTGGCGGTGCAGCCGGTTAGTCAAACTTAATATAAAAGGTGGTACCCTTTTTATTAGTC
>JBMCBT010000082.1:0-4677 GCA_048623215.1 Halothermotrichaceae bacterium | reverse complement strand
AAGTGCTTCTTTACTTGGATCCCAGCCGTCAAGTGCCGCTCTAGCAGCTGTGTAAGACTGTTGTGAAGGCTCTAACCAAAATTGGCCGTCATCAACTGCACTAAATTGATGTGGTTGAAAGATTACTTCTTCAATTGTATCGGGAAAATAAGAGTGATGTACTCTATTAAGAACTACGGAAGCAACAGCTACCTGCCCCTTAAAAGGTTCACCTCGTGCTTCAGAATACACTGCCCTTGCTAATAGTTTTAATTCATCCTCAGTTACTAAATAGTCTGTACCAACTTCATGTTCTGGTACAGTTACATGGATAATAATCTCCTGTCCAGGACTTAAACGATCTTCAACCAGATTATTTTCAGCAGCTATTTTCTCACTGGCTATTCCAAATTTATTGGATATAGTGGTTAAATCATCGGTTTCCTCTACTTGATATACAGCTTTTAAATTAACCATATCTACTTGTCCATCTGCATTATCAGTTTGATCTTTTTCAGGATTCTGGTTCAACTGTTCCGGTGTTTCTGGGCTATTGGGAGACTGATCTGGTTGTTCAGGAGATTCAGGATTATCCGATACTTCGGGATTATCAAAACCATCTGATCTTCTATTATCTGGAATGAATAGTTCCTGACCTACTATAATCATATTTGTATCAAGATTATTAACTGCTTTTAATTTAGATATAGTTGTATTAAATTTTTGTGCTATCTTATATAAACTAGCTCCCGGCTGAACTATATAAATATAGTTAGCCCCATCTTTATCCTGCTTTTTGTACTTTTTCGTTATTATAGTATTTTCTGATAAATTAGTATATCCTATAATTTTGAAATTATTATCCACACTAAATCCAGGTGATTTGATTAAATTTATTTCCCCCAGCCCCTCAATAAAAGCTGCCTGATTGGATGTACTGATTTTTTTTGCCTGCCCTGTAAAATTAAATGATAATAATATAAATAACATAAGTCCACAGATATAATAGTTTCTTAAGTATCTTTTTTTCTTCAATGAATTACCTCCCTGATTAATCAAATTTTACAATTATATAATTACATATAGTACAATCATACAACAGAACATTTATTTGCATCAAAAGCAATTTTTTGTTTTGTTGTTATTTTGTGCTATTTTTATCATAATCTTCCTGCTTTTAATATAAAAACTCATCCTGTAATAGACTTTCAACTAAAATAAATATATTATACAGATGACTGAGGCGGAATAAACTTGAGTCAAATTAACTATAGAAGAGCACGTTTTGCTGTTTAACCAGAGAGAGTTAAACAAAGCCCATATTTAACTTTGCTAGAGATTAATATAGAATTTATCTATCTATATTTAGTTATGCAAAAAACTCATGTAATAATAAGCAAAAATCGCTTCCATTTTTTTCTTGTAGGATTACTTATTATACTATAGTAATATTATATTAGAACTAAAAATGTACGGAAAGAATTAAAAATAAATACAAGGGAGGTGAAATTTATGAGATTCCACATAAATAAAAAATCATATTTAGTTCTATTAAGTTTTGTAATTATAATAATATTCCTTAGTAGTACTGTTAATGCCAGAAAAGTGCACAGAGTATTACCTGAAGAAAATATTTATACAATATCAAATAATTATGGTATAACCATGGAAGAAATTATATCATTAAATAATCTTAATAATCCTGACAATATTTATAATAGTCAGGTGCTAATTATACCAGACAAAGATAAACCCTGGACATATAGAGTCAAGGCTGGAGACAGTTTATACAGTATTTCAGAAAAATTACGGATACCTGTTGATGTACTTGCAGAAGTAAATAAACTTAATAAATCTGAATTATATGTTAGACAGGTCTTATATATACCATATAGGTTCAGGTATCCACAAAAATATACGGTGAAATCTGGAGATACTTTATATAAACTATCACAAAAATTTAAAATTAGCATTAATGAAATTACTATTATAAACCAAATAAATGAAAATATTAATTTAGAACCCGGCCAGACTCTACAAATACATGTATTACCAGAACAAAAAAATAATGACAATAGAAATCCACAGTATACAAGTAAATTTCCTGATACCTTTTTTAATAAGGGAAATACAAACAAAAAACAAATAGCAATTACATTTGACGATGGCCCAGACAACATTTATACACCACAGATACTAGATATATTAAAAGAATATAATGTACCAGCTACTTTCTTTTTAATGGGATCCAGAGCAGAAAAATATCCAGAATTAGTAAAACGAATTACTAAAGAAGGACATTTACTGGCAAACCATTCCTGGTCACATGCAGATTTAAGTAAAATAAATAATCAAAAACTTGATCAAGAAGTCAGAAGAACAGAAAATACCATTGAAGAAATTACTGGAGAACAGACAGCATTAATACGTACTCCTTATGGTGCATATTCCAGTCAGTTAATTCAAAAATTAAGAAATGAAAATTATAAAGTTATCCACTGGTCTATAGACTCCCGTGACTGGCTCGATCAGGATGTTGATCAAATATTAATAAACACTCTACCAAATGTTAATAATGATGCAATTATCTTATTTCATTCTGCTGGAGGTAAAAACCACAGTCTATCAGCAACAGTTGAAGTTCTTCCAGAACTTATAAATACTTTACGAATGACTGGTTATGAATTTGTCAGCCTTGATATCTTAATCAACTCTCAGGCATATAAAAACAAATAATAATAAAAGGGTCAGTGTCAATACTGACCCTTTTATTATTACAACTTCAGATATATTAAAGGATTCCATATGACTTTATTATCATGATTTATACACAAAAAAAGACCCATCAGGGCCTTCTGAATATTACTTTTGAAAAAAATTACTTTCTTAAGCTAGTTATAAAAAATAAACAAAAGTTATATACTCTCTATCCTACCTGTTTAATAGTCTCCTTCCATTTACCACAGCGGTCTCCCCAGATGGCTACCGGTATACCGTTAGCTTCTACTTTAATAACTTCACACATATTTGGACAACCATCACATATAAAACTGATAGGGTTAAAATCTGTTTTTAAAGATTCCAGCCCCAGGAAGTCAGTTTCCCCATCTGTCTTATTAATCTCTTCTCTGGCTAAAATAGCAGATCCAATAGCACCCATCACGTCGTGGTTTTCAGGTATTAATACTTCATGCCCTACTTCTTCTTCAAAAGCAGCCTTAATTCCAATATTAGCAGCCACTCCTCCCTGAAATACAAAAGGAGGTTTTAACTTTTTTCCACGCCCGAGATTATTTATATAGTTTCTTACCAGTGCATTACATAAACCCTTAATTATATCAGCTTTTGAAAAACCATACTGCTGTTTTGCAATCATATCAGATTCGGCAAAAACTGTACATCTTCCAGCAATACGGACATCAGTTTTGGCTTTTAAAGCCATATCACCAAATTTTTCAATATCCAGATTTAATCTTTCAGCCTGATGGTCAAGAAAAGAACCAGTACCGGCTGCACAGACAGTATTCATAGCAAAGTCAACTACCATTTCATCCTGAATTAAAATCAATTTCGAATCCTGCCCACCTATTTCAAAAATAGTCTTAACATCCGGAATTTGACTTATAGTAGCAACAGCATGTGCAGTTATCTCATTTTTTATAATATCTGCTCCTACCATAACACCGGCTAACTGCCGGCCACTACCGGTTGAACCAACAGCAGTAATTTTAACTTCATCACCAACGTCTTCTTTAAATTTAAAAAGACCATCTTTAATTATTTCAAGAGGTTGTCCATTAGTTCGGGCATAATATTTGAATAAAACATTATTGTCCTCATCAATGGCAACTATATTAGTACTTACTGAACCTACATCAATACCAACATAAGCATTATTCACAGATTTCCACTCCTTACGCTGAATGTTTTGAAACCTTTTTTCTTCTTAACATATCTACAAAAGCCTCAACTCTAGTCGAATTGTTTGCAGTTCCTGTTTGTTCATCAAGAGAGAGAGTTAGAACTGGCATTTTAATTTCATCGGATATATTAGGGATAATACTTTCAGTAACCAATTCTGGTAAACATGCAAATGGCTTTAAATGAATTATTCCATCAAAGCCTTTTTCCTTAAAGTCCACGATATGACCTACAGTTTGTTTAGCATGGCCTCCTATAATAATATCTATATATTTTTCTCCTAACTTTAATACCTCTTTTTCCTCTTGGCCTTTGCCAGGAATCATATTATAATCAATCCAGCCTGATAAATACTGAGACCTTTCTGTTTCACAACCAAGTTTATTTAACATCTTCTCTATTTCCATATTGATTGAAGATTCCATAACAACATATATTTCTCCAATAATACCAATTTTTACTTTTTCTTTTTCTTCAACCTGATTATATTCTATAGTCTCTATAATCTCCTGACAACTGGCGTTAGCTTTTTTTAAGTCTTTTCTGTTATAGACATTATCATATTGATCCTGTATTAACCGCCAGGCTTTATTACAACTTCCTTTTTTTACTTCATAAGGACTTATTCGGTGAATAATTTTCTCATATTTATCCATATTTTGTATAATTTTATAAACCAGTAAAACTGATTTTAATGTTTTATAGATAGAATTATTCTGTTTTACTTTTTTTATGGAATTCCAGAAATTTTTAAAATCAAGAAAAGGTTCATCAAAT
>JBMCBT010000081.1:0-4852 GCA_048623215.1 Halothermotrichaceae bacterium | reverse complement strand
AGCTTTTTGAGGTGCCTCATACCAGCTTTCGGGTATATCAGGATCAATAAATTCCCTATATTTATCATTTGCTAAAATATTAGGAACAAATATTACAGATAGAAATAAAGAAAACATAATGAAATATATTATTTTTTTATTCAATTTTTTAACCCCTTTCTGTTTTTTAAAATATTATAAATTTTACTATAGATTTTAAATCTAATTTTGATATACTATTCAAGTGTAATATTAATTTCTAAAAAAATTTGCTTACTATCACCCCCTCTTTTTATAAATAGTTTATAAAAATGTTTATATATAATAAGAAAAATACTTCTTATTATCATTAATTATAGGGATCAGCTGCATCTCTAAGTCCATCACCGACAAAGTTAAAGGCCAATACTGCTATTACTACAAATAAACCGGGGATTAATAACCAGGGATGCATACTTACTGTCTGGAAGTTCTGAGCTCTCTGTAATAATACTCCCAGACTTACTACTGGAGGTCTTAAACCGATACCTAAGAAACTCAAAGAGGTTTCAGCTAATATCATTCCCGGTATTGTCAGTGATAACTGAACTATAATATAACTTACCATATTGGGAAATAAGTGCCGCGATATAATTTGTGATGTAGATGCATTAAAAGATTCAGCGGCTTTTACAAAGTCTTCTTCTCTGATTGACAGTATCTTACTTCTAATAACACGGGCCAATCCCGTCCAACCCATTAAGGATAAAATCACTGTTATAGCGAAATAGACCTGTAAAGCACTCCAGCCTTGAGGTACAGCGGCGGCCAGAGCCATCCACATTGGTATTCTGGGAATTGACATCAACATCTCTATTATACGCTGAATTAAATCATCTGTTACTCCACCAATTAATCCGGATAAACCTCCCAGTATCATTCCCAGAACAAAACTTATACCTACACCCACAAAACCAATAGTAAGAGATATTCTCAAAGCATAAAAGATCCTGCTTAATAAATCTCTTCCCAGGTCATCAGTACCAAATAAAAATATCTTTCCTTCAGCCAGACCAAACAAATGCAGGTCAGTTTCAAACAAACCCAGTATCTTATATTCTTCACCCTTAACAAAAAATTGTATGGGCAGAGGTTTACTCTCATCAATACTATACGTCGTCTGCCAGGTATCAGGATCCATTTCTTTCTTCCATTCATAGGTATGAGGACGTAAAGTAAAATCGCCTTCTCCATCTACAAATGTTATTGGCTGAGGTGGTAAATAGGTATTCTCAAACTCGGTAAATTTACCATAAGGTGCACAAAATTCAGGTAAAATTACTCCGGCACCATAAAATATTATCAGAATTACCAGTCCTATTACTGCTAGTTTATGTTTTTTAAACTGTCTGTAAATTAAATACCACTGGGTTCTTGCCACCATCTTCTCTTCTTCCACAAATCCTTCTTCATCAATTTGAACATCCGGTGTCTGTGCATTCAATCTTTATTACCTCCTTTCTCAATCATATCTAATTCGAGGATCAATCTGAGCTAATAATATATCTGAAATTAAAGTACCAATAATAGTTAGTGTGCTTAACAGTAAAACAAAACTTCCCGCTACATACATATCCTGATCAGATAAGGCTGAATACATAGCTGCACCAGTAGTGGGCAGATTAAGAACTATAGAAGTAATCATAGCTCCCGAGACCAGTCTAGGTAGTAACCATCCAATAGTACTGATAATAGGTAGTACCGCAATTCTAAATACATGTTTCCAGATTACTACTTTTTCACTTAAACCTTTAGAACGGGCTGTCTGTACATATTCTTTATTTAATTCATCTAACATCATACCCCGCAATATTCTTACCATACCGGCTGTACCAGCAGTTCCTATTACTATTATCGGTAATATTAAGTGCCGGGCTAAGTCTAATACTTTACCTACACCCCAGGCTGCACCCTGGTAATCCTGAGAAAACAAGCCACCTAAACTCCAGCCAAAATTGGCATAAAAAATATACATCAAAACCAGTGCCAGTAAAAAGTTAGGAATAGAACGACCAATAAATGCCAGGAAAGTAAATATATAATCAAATACTGTATATTGTTTAACAGCTGAATATACCCCGATTGGTATTGCTACCGCCCAGGTAAAAATCAAAGTACAGAAAGTCATTAACACCGTAAAAGGTAATCTTCTAATAATTATTTCCTTTACTGAACGATTCTGAGCAAATGACTGACCAAAATCAAATCTGGTTAAAATACCGGTCACCCATTTAAAATATTGTGTATACATAGGTTGCCCCAATCCATAACGCTTTCTCATTGCCTCAATCTGCCTGTCAGCGGCACTTCCATACTGCTGCCTCAACTGCTCAATCTGTGAGGTTAAAAAGTCTCCCGGCGGAGCCTGTATTACAGCAAATGCGATTATAGAAATCAAAATCAGAGTTGGAATAATATAAAGACATCTTCTCATTATATAAGCAAACATCTACTCTTTACCTCCTTTATAAAGTTTTATTTTAAAATAATAATACTTTGCTTAGATTGTTATTACTTATCTCCCCCTTCTTTATATAAATTATAATTATATTTTTTAGAAATTTATTTATAAAAAATAAAATAATATGAAAGCCCTTTCAGCAAGCTATTAATAATCTTATCATATTTCAGATTTTATTTCAATATTATTTTCAAATAAAAATTATATAATAAAAATTTGTAATTGTAAGATTAATTATTTAAACTGTAATATGTCATATGCTTTCCATTATAGGCTATTCCCGGAGTGCCCTTATCATCCAGAGCAATTACTCCACAGGTTATTTTCTGTTTATCAGCCTCTTCAATTATTTTCTCACAGGCCTCCTGTATTTTCATTCCATTTTTTAAAAATTCCACTACCTGTCTGCTAACTGATAATTTAATAATACCTTCACCCATTCCAGTGGCAGACACTGCTCCTTCAGGTGCCGCATAAGTACCAGCCCCTATAATGGGTGTATCTCCTATTCTTCCAGGTAACTTCTGAAGAATTCCTCCTGTAGAAGTACCTGCAGTTAATAGGCCCTGTTTATCCAGAACCACAACCCCCACTGTGGAGAAAATATTCTGTTCTTCTCTAATCTTTTGATATTTTTTTCTGAAATTTTCCATATCAGGTGATAAGTTATCTATGTTTTCCTGTAAAAATCTTTTACTGTCAGGATGAGAAGGATCATACTCAGGTATTCCCAGACTTCTGGCAAATAATTTAGCACCCTCTCCTGCCAGCAGGATATGAGGCAATTCTTCCATTACTTTTCGGGCAACACTTACAGGATGTTGAACTCCCTGAATACAGGCCACTGCACCAGTTTCTCCCCTGCCTGTCATGATAGAAGCATCCATTTCAATTTCTCCTAATAAATTATAAAAAGAACCAGTTCCAGCATCAAAAACGGGATCATCTTCCAGATATTTTATGGTTTCTTCCACTGTATCAACAGCTGATAAACCTTTATTTAATTTTTTCATTCCTATTTCTGCAGCTTGCTTAACTCCCTGTTTCATTAAATTCATTTTTTTCTCCGATATTTTTTCATCACCACAGCCGCCGTGTACTATAATTGATTTCAATATTTATCTGATTCAGGATCTGAATAGTCTAATTTCAGATCAATTTTCAGATCTACACCTCCTGTTATTTGATATTTTTCTTATTTTAAGCTTTATTGTTTACTCTATTTATTAAATTTTTAAGAGTTAATGCATCCTGTTTAAATTGATCAGGGTTATCCCCCTTTACAAATTCCAGCATGGCAAAGTGATCTTTATCAGTTTTTTTCATTATTTCAAAATACTTTAACCAGTCATTTCTGGCCTGTGCCAGAGCATATCTTTTCCTCTCCGGAGAATTAGTCCAGTAAAAAACATGAACATTTTCCAGCCAGGGAAGAATATTATTCAGGGTTTGAGCTCTTTCTTTTAAACTCATATTATGGGGTGGCTGCCAGTAAGAATAAATATTGGGATGATTTATTTTTTTTATCAATTTTAGAGCTGATTCATCTGTATCTGTTAACGTGCCTCCATGATATTCAAAAGCAATTTTAATATTTTTATCAGCAGCCATATCAGCTATTTTTCTGGACTCTTCAACTACCTTTTCCCACCAATCAGAATCAGCTTCATCAGAACCTTTATCACCTGCCCAGACCCTAATGGTAGGTGCTTCCAGTTTCAAAGCTGTGTTAAGTACTTTACTGAAAGCTCCTATTTCCTTATTATCGCAACCAACCCTGTAATAAGAACCATAAGCTGCAATTTTTAAATCTGCTTCTCTGGTTTTATGCCCAACCTCTTCTGCTTTCTTTAAATTACCATGGGGAACATGAATATCTCCTCCCCATTCAATAGCGTTTAAACCTGAATTTTTTACTAATTCAATTATTCTTTCACATCCAAGATTCCTAAAAGTAATGGAAACCAGTCCTGAATAAAGCATTATCTACCTACCTCTCCTTAATAAATATTAACTTATTTTTATTTAATACTTTTTTAATTATATTATATATATATTATAAAATATAATCATTTAATAATATAATATGAATTTCTGTAATTAATTGATATATTTACACAACTTTCGGACTTGATTTTTGTCCATAATCCGCAGAATGAAAGTTAATGTAAAAGAAATAGTAGAGAAGATACAAGTCAGTTTTACAATGAACGAACATTTAAAAAAGCTCTGGCCTCGCAGTAATAACAAAAAGTTGGTTAACAAAATCTTGTTTGAGCGTAGAGGAACGAAGCGAGTTTGATTTTGTTACTTTTTGGTATTACGAGAAGCCAGCAACATTAATGTTCTCGTATGTTTTATTCAATAGGTAGT
>JBMCBT010000080.1:0-4958 GCA_048623215.1 Halothermotrichaceae bacterium | reverse complement strand
TATAGGAACCGGGAAAACGGGAAATAGCGGGGTGATCCCTGCTATCGGGCACATCTTCAGTGTCCACATCTTCGGGAAATGCCAGAACCGGGGTCATAAACATAAAAACAATTATTGTAGTTACCAAAATTAATAAAAATAGGTTTCTATTAATTTTACCCATATTATTAAACCTCCTTTTTCTGCACACCATCTACATCTTCTTTACCTTGATACTGAACTTGCTCCGATAATTGGCACTATAGAAATTATTAAAGTACCTTTCTTATACTCTTCTTCATATTTTCATTTTACTACTATTAATTTATTTCTATAAATATATATAAAAACCTTCTTTTAACATTATTTTTTCCAATTTAAGCCAAATTAATATCTCAAGTAGACCTGAAATAGAGCACATATCTACCGGATATCAATTAACCTGATCTACTCTAGGTTCTACAACTTTGAACTTTAGAATATAGAGTCCAATAATCATCATAGCTGCTGCCGCAGCAAAAGCAATCTGGTAATTAAATAAGTCTACAATAAGGCCGCCAATTAAGGCTATAACAGTTACTACTAAACCCTTTATAATATTGGCAATAGCCGTATATGAGGGGACCTCTTCCTGTTTACAAAAGTCAGGTATAATTGCCAGAAATGAAACCATTGTCCCTCCCAGGGCAGTCCCGGTAAAGATAAATACAAGGTAAAACATCAGCGGTACATTGGCCATTACGGCAATTACCGCCCCCAATATATTAAGAATAGAAGCTGATATAAGTACGAATTTGTGACCCCACTTATCGCTGAAATGTCCCCAGATTATACTTGACAGGCTCTGAAAACTAATTAACAGAACCGTAAAAGTACTGACCATTGTTCCGGCCGCATCTCCACTTAATCCAAGCCGTTCTACAGCAGCTACCGAATATAAACCGTTAACCATTCCAATAAAATTGGTAAAAACAACACTTATCAAATACATTTTAAAATTTCTTTTTTTCTTGATAATAGTAACCAGTTTATTAAAATAATCTTTTATACTCAACTTATTATTACTTGTAGGATATGAAGGTTCTTTAACCATAACTACAAAAGCATATGATAACATTATCGAAACAAAGGTCAGGAAAAATAGTATAGTAAAATTTAAAGGAAATAAATATTGTTTAATAATAATACCGGCTAGAAAAGCTCCTGCAACCTTGAGAACATTACCTAAAAATCCTTTATATCCAAAAAGCTTACCACGCATATCATCAGGGGTAACCTTTGATACCATTCCAAACCAGAAAGGTATAACAGCACCCATAAAAAAGCTAAAAGCAGACCATAAGATAAAAAATATAACCAGCAGAATTACTTTCTGCTCTCCACCAATAAAAAAGGTCATAACTGCCAGTATTAGAAAAGGTACCCTCTGCAGAAACCCTGTTATAGCTATAGCTTTTATATTTTTTTTAAGAGATTCAGCTATATTGGCAGTAAATAACTGGGGTATTGTTGTCCCGAGCATATATATTGACATGATAAGGCTAATAATAAATTTTGAATCTGTTAACTGACTGACAAACAGTGGTAATATTGTAGATCTTGATATAAAGCCCATTCCAAAACTGAAAAAAGTTCCATCAAGAATATTTAAGATGAAGTTTTTTCTGGAATTTGCCTGAACCTTACTTTGATAATCCTGCATACTTTTACTCATATCTATCCACCTTGGTTGTTAGAATTAATATTAAAGATATTTAAGACTTTTTTTAATACTTAAATTAAGAGTTATAAAACAATTATAATCAAGCTTGACGCTGTTGTCAACTTACTGCGGCAAACTTTTAGTATTATATTTATACTTTGCTAATAAGTATGTTTTATTAGATTAATTCATATTAGGGTCAGCCTGACTTTTTTTATTTGCAAAAATAGCTATTAAAATTTCATTTAATATTTTGTCTTTTACAGCCCTTGATAAAAAATCATTATGTTTGATAAAATCAGGTATATTATCATCAAATTCCGGCTCCTGTGTTTTATATTTATTTACCAATTTATCAGTCATCTCTTCTATATCATATATATTGTATCTATCCAGTTCTACCATTCCTGCTGCTTTTTCCAGAAGTGCTATTACTATATCTTTATACCCACAGCATTCTTTATCCAGTTCAAGTAGCCTTATTAATCTAGGGATAATGGCTTCAAATAACATTCGCCTGTATGAGCTATAATTCAGATCAAATATTTCTCCAATAGTCAGTATTTTCTCCCGGCCGATTTCAAGCAGATAATCAAAATAATATTTCTCATCATAATCTGCACTTATGTAATACTTATTACCAGATAGACCCCTGAACTGTTTGAGGGTATCATAATAGCCCAGTTTAATATTTTTATGTATTTTTTCTCTGCTGAAATCAAGTATTCTACCCAATTTTTTAGATTCAGGAGCAATGTAGGTTATTGTTACATCTTCTTGTTCAACTTTCCTTACTCTACCCATACCATATGTTCTGACAGCTATTATTTCTTTAAAACCTCTTTCAATTAACATTCTTATCGGTAAGTTGTCATAAAATCCACCATCTATAAAAAAACTGCCGTCCATTTTTTCCAGCTTAAAAGCAGGGAAATATGCACTGGCTATCAGGTATTTTATTAATTTGCCTTCAGGGATGTCTTCTAAATATAGTTCCATTGACTCCATTTCTGATAGGTTTACAGTAACAATGCCAAAATCCATTTCTGAATTTCTAATCTTCTGTTCATTGATATTGTTTTCCAGCAGATTTTTTATTCGAGAGATGTCAAGCCCTCTATTATTTAAGATTCTCCGGGCCCTTTTTAAAAGGTAGAGTATATTATCCTGATTAAAATCATAATTTTTTAAAGATTTGAGATGTTTTTCATCAACATCAAATACCCGGCTGGGACTAATATTATGCCAAAGATCATATAATGTTTGATAATCACCCTGTACTATCATAGCACCATTGAGAGCACCAATAGAAGTACCGGCAACTCCACCTATCTCTATTCCCATTTCAGCAAGAGCCCTATAGGCTCCTATCTGATAAGCTCCCTTGGCACCTCCACCTTCAAGCACCAGTCCATACATTTGACCACTTCCTTTTTCCAGGTATTTACTATCATCCTTTAGCTGGTTGACCAGCTATTTTCCATTATATTTTCCGCGATATTTGACACACCTATTCTTCCTCTATATTTGACTTAACCGTTTTTAACTTCGTCTATATCTAATTTAACCGACCAATAAAAACAGGCCTGGACGGTGAAGAACCAGACCTGTAACTGATTGTTAATTGTTGTCTTCTTCTATATCTTTTTGAATTTCCTGATAGATTTCCTTTATTTTATCCTCATATTCAGCTGGTGCTTCCAGGTATCCCCAACCCATATGTGACTGGTAAATACCATCATAAGCAAGATCATGAAGGCTTACTATATTAAATGGTATTTCCATATCTTCAAGTACATTTTCAACCAGTCCGGCTTCCAGATTATTACTTAAAGTCAGGATTCTAATATATTCTCCCATGTTCAGCCCTCCTTAAGCTAATCGCGAATCTAGCAAATACGATACAGTTTTAATCTTTTAATCATTTCTGCTGTAGACCGGATACCTTACCTTATGCAATATTGATTATCAACTGCTTTATTTCAATGCAATTTTGTATATATTTAGTACATCATTTTTATCAAGTTGGGTAAAGCCACCGATGGTGCCATCACCAGCGCATTTTTCTGCCATCTCTTCTAAGTGTTCATCATCAATATCAGCTTCTTTTAATGTAACCGGTAGGCCGACTGAGCTGAAGAACTGTTTTAATCTTTCTATACCTTCCAGAGCTGTTCTTTCCAGGTCATTAAGGTCAGGCTCTACATTAAAGACCCTTACTGCAAACTGGGCAAAACGCTTGATATCATTTTTGTATACGTATTTCATCCAGGCCGGGAAGATAATGGCCAAGCCAGCACCATGAGCAATATCATAGATACCGCTCAGCTCATGCTCGATACCATGTGAAGCCCAGTCCTGGTCTCTACCTGTTCCCAGCAGGTCGTTGTGAGCTATAGTTCCTGCCCACATTATTTCAGCACGTACATTATAGTTTTTCGTCTCTTTTAAAGCCCTGGGCACATTGTTGATCATAGTCTTTAAAGTGGATTCACAGAGCCTATCTGTAAGTTCTACATCATGCTGTGTGGTAAAATACCTTTCCATAACATGTGCCATAATATCGGCAGCACCACAGACAGTCTGATAATCAGGCAGTGTATAGGTTATTTCCGGATTTAAGATAGCAAATTGCGGCCTCATTACTGTGCTGCCGGTACCTCTTTTTAACATACCCTCTTCTTTGGTCAGCACACTACTTACACTGGCTTCACTTCCTGCTGCCGGAATTGTCAGGACAACACCTACTTTCAGTGCTTCTTCCGGCTGTGCTTTACCACTGTAAAAATCCCAGACATCTCCATCATAGGGAATACCGATAGCGATAGCTTTGGCAGTATCAATTACACTACCACCACCGACTGCCAGGATATACTCTATATTTTCTTTTTCACAGATCTTAATACCTTCTTTCACCAGGCTCAAACGCGGATTAGGCTTAACCCCACCCAGTTCAGTTACTGCTATATTTTCTGCTTTAAGAGAGTCCATTACTTTATCATATGTACCATATTTTTTGATACTTCCGCCACCATATACAAGCAGCACCTTATCAGCATCTTTTTTAACCTCTTTACCTACCTCTTTTTCAGTATCTTTTCCAAATATTATTTTAGTCTTATTATAAAACGTAAAATCATTCATAAAAATACCCTCCTTTTTTGAACATACTTTTTTTCTAATCATGTAATGTTTTTATAAAACTTTATCTTTTCCGTACGTCTTATAGTATATATAATTCACTTTCAAAGTTCAAATTTATAATTTACTTTTTATA
>JBMCBT010000079.1:0-5199 GCA_048623215.1 Halothermotrichaceae bacterium | reverse complement strand
TGTCCCATATGACCTTCACCCATCAAATGGCCCGTTTGATACTTTTAGAGCAGGTATACAGGGCTTTTAAGATTATCCACGGAGAACCGTACCATTTATAATGCATAAAATACTTAGGACCCCTTGGGTCCTTTATTTTTATGGTTTTTATTATTAATAAAAGTTGGAACATTTCTATAGGGTATGAGTTAGCGATTCAGAATTAAGCAATATAACTAACACATTAAATTAGATTTTAATATAAAATAAATAATTAATGAATAGATATTTTTAAAAATTGTTGGGAGGAGTATATAATGAAGTGTTACAAAAAAGTTAGTATAGTATTGGCAATGACTTTGTTAGTGTTTATGTTTTTCTGTGCTGAGGTAAATTGTTCAGATTATGAAAACGAGAGTCTACCTTTACCTGAGGGATATCCTGAAGATCTACTACCATTAATGGAAGGTTACAATCTTATATCTTTTAATTTAAAAAAATCAGATGAACAACAGGAAATATGGTTAAAGTATATGTTAAATATTGAAGACGAGAAGGTGGCAACTTATTATAAGGATATTTTAAATCAGGGAAAACTAAACAGCTTTGATACCTGGGGTATTTACACTCTAACGGGTGAATTAGAGGGCAAGGATATAGAAATAAAGATTACAGAAGAGAGAATGCATGACAATTTTCAGAGTATTGTCCAGATCTCATTAATAGGCAACATTGATTTTCTGGGAATGAATAATACAGGGAACAAATTTGATATTAGTTCAGCCAACAATAATATAAAGGATATTGATATATTACCCGAGGACTATCCCCTTGAATTGATACCCATATCTGGTGGTAGTAAGGTGACTTATGGACAAAAACAGGAGTATGATGGTACTGAGTTTGTAATTCAGACTTACTCCAAAGATGAAAAAGAATCTGTTATAAATTTTTATAAAGGGATCTTACAAGATGCTATAAATATAGAAGAGGGTGTTATGCAAGATGAATATGGAATTTTGTACACTCTGGGAGGTATCATAGAAACCTATAAAGTTAGTTATGTGATTAGTGATAATACTATGTTGGGTGATGGTTACAAAACAATAAATAATATCAATATTAAGATATTAAAAGATTAATAAGTAATTCATTAGAATTTTCATTTACTTATATATTCCAGGTTCGTTTCTCGATTATATT
The DNA here is from genome assembly GCA_048623215.1 of Halothermotrichaceae bacterium. Lineage (GTDB taxonomy): Bacteria > Bacillota > Halanaerobiia > Halanaerobiales > DTU029 > JBMCBT01. The sequence continues at coordinate 4,017 of JBMCBT010000079.1, read as the reverse complement.
TGGAAACGAAGAGGCAAAAAAGGTGCATATATAAATCGGAGGCAGAATAGTCAGCTTCCAGTTTTTCGAGTAAAAATTACTTTAATCATTTGCCTCGATTGCAACTCAAAAGTAGCAATAAAACTAACATATTTTTTATATTAATATGGTAATATTTAAATAAACAATAATTTTTATATAGGGGGGAACTGCTTTGTTTTATAAAGGTTATAAAAAACCATTGTCTATATTCAGGATTATGTTACTAGTACTTATGCTACTGTTTTTTTTAACAGGGAATACGGTCATATTAGCCCATTTGCCGAAGGCTAATGAAGTTGATCCAGAAACTTATCAGCCAACATTGGGGTGGGTTGAACTGATGGAAGGGGATATTATTGTTACAGATGTTGAAGGAAAGAAAGTTGATCTTAATGTGGGTGAAGCAATAAAGGGAGATTGTATTATAGAGACCGGAGAGGAAAGTCGTATTGTAATTAAGCTTGAGGATTTTGAAGAGCATCAAAGTGTAATGACCATAGATTATAATTCAAAAATATCATTCGATTTGAGTGAAGGTAAACATTATAATGATACAATTAAACCCCATGGATGGTATATTGATCGACACAGTGTTACTCTAAACATGGAAACAGGCCATCTATATGTTAAATTAAACGTAAGTGGTTCAGATGAATATGATATAGAGATTTCAACACCCAATACATTAATTCATAATACATTAGGTTGGAAAGAACAGGTGGATTTCTTTATTTCTGTTGAAAAAGATCTCACACCGGGTGATGTCGATATGACAGATGAAATGCAGTCTTTCTTTGCCCAAATGCAGCAAATGGCAGGGGAACAGGTTGATGAAGAAACGCAGCAAGAGTTTGCTGAATTTGCTGAAAATTACAATGAGAATCTCAATTCGGCTATGGATTATGGATATGAGGTTGATGAACATGGCATAACTACAGTGCTGGATGTTTATACTGGCGAAGCCCAAATACGTACAAATACAGTGGCTGGGTCATCAGATAATCTTCTTGTTACAGGCGGACATTCTGTCATTGTTGATGGAATTAATCAACCGCTATTGGATGGTGAAGAATCTAATTCAACGAATAATGATAAAGTACAGAGTAAACCAACCCTTGATTTAAACATAGAGATCAATGAAAGTAAGTTCAAACCAAAGTTGGCTGAGAGTGTTAGGACACAATTAGATATAGCTACAAGTGAAGATGATGAATATGGGATGCCTGGGGTTCCACCAGAAATGCTTAAGACAGATATCTGGATTTATGAAGTGGCGGGTGATCCTAAAACACTCCTTGAAGACACATACTGGCCCCGGGATACCCGAAAAATGGTTGAACAGAAAGATATGGGTGAAGAAATATTTAATCTGCTTGATAACTTTGGCTATGCCCTTGAGGGAGTCTGGGGTGATGATTGGTCTATTAAAGCAGAGACCGTAGCAGAGGAGTATATGGGTAAGGATTTTACCAGTGTTACTTATTCTTATATGATTCCCGGAGTCAAATCCTATACTGTAAATGTTGTTTCTTCCTTTTTGGATCCTAGAACGCTGGAAGTGTATGAGGGCACCTATCTAATGGTTATTGAGCTTGAAATGGATTATGGATTTTAAAGGGCAGGAGAGAATTATATGAGTATTAAACAACTTTTGCTATGTATTTTCGCTTTGCTAATAATAAGTACTATTTGTCCTCCTAATGTATCAGCTGATTTTCTTGATGATGCCCCCTACTGGTTCTGGGCTAGTAGCTGGGAAGGGGAACTTACAGTTGAATATAAACAGACATTTAAGCAGAACCTTCCTAATGTCGGACACCAGGCTGAAGAAAGGAGTAGCATGGAGTTAGAAGCTGCTGTCTTTACAGACCGATTGCTAAAAAAGGATTTGGTCTGGTATCAGAGTAGTAGTAATGCTCTGGTTAACTACTGGCTAAAAGAAAATTTTACGGGAGCTGGTTCTGAAGAATACTTAGAGGCATTTAGAGTAGATAAGGGAGAAGTAAATTCTACTGTGGATCAAGATAGTAAAATCTATCTTGACTTTGATAATCAGACATTCTCAATTATACTTGATTTACCTCTGGAACTGGAAATACCCCTGACTAGAACAGCTCATCTTTTTATGGAAGTCTATGATGAAGAAAAGACTATATGGCAAATGGAAAAAGATGACACCTATAATGAAAGTAAATTACCAACTATTAGGGGTTGGGTAGAGGATAAGGAATTTCCAGAAAGGGGTAAGGGCCTAAGCGGAGTAGAGGATATGTCTAGCAGTCCTGATACAATATATAATTTCCACTATGATTTACAGCCTGTTTACGATGAATCGGAATGGCTAGAGGAGTATAAGGAGATTCTTCAAAGAGAAAGGCAAAGTTATCTGAACATGTGGGAAAACATTTTAGATAACTGTGACTGTGACGGTTCCAGTTGTATTGTCTGTCGAGCTGCTGATAGGAGTATTAATAAAACTAATAGCTGGATAAACGTACTAGCTGAAGATGGAATCAGGGTTTGTCGCGCATTGGTTGATGGTGAGGTTCCTGGGTTATTATCTTTAATGGAAAGTCATTATACAAAGTCTATTCCCAGATATATTAAAAGAGGTCCTGCTGATACCTGTAAGATTATTCATAGATACCTTTATACTTTCTTTGACTCCAAAGCAACTGATTCTAATGATTCAATTTATAACAGATTACCAGTTGAGATGAAGCAGTTATATAGTCGTGATACTTTAAAACACTTAAGTGAAAATTTTTAAAGGGGATTTTAAAAAAATATATAAAGGGTGAAATATAATGATATACAGTGATAGCATTGATTATAGGTTTGATCCAATCGATAGCAATGAGGATATTTATCTTTATCTTCAATAGGTTAAAATATAGGTCTAAATTATTAAAAAAAGGGGATATAAATATGAAGGGAAAAATAATTAATTTAGTTTTAACAATAATCTTGTTTATGACTTTATCAGGTTTTTTATTTGCGGAAGATATAGCAATGGTTTTTGGAGATCATGAAAACCTGGAAAAAGAACAGAAGATGCTGTGGGAAGTTTATGGTGTAAATACAGAGTCTATAAAAAGTATCAAGATTGCTACTATTAATGGGACACCAGTAGAGGCGGTAAATGTTATTAGTGAAATGATAAAAAAACAGGGTTCAGTCTTGTCGGGGGGAGAATTAAAGGAAGCTAACCTGGGAAATAACATTAAAAATACAATAACCTGGGCAGGAGATAGATTTGTTGAAGTTTATGGAGAAGAATGGCTAAATAAGGCAAAAAAAAGAGCCGAAGAGTATAAGGATATTAAACAAACAATTTATAATACTGATTACATTGATCCAAATGAAGATATAGCATATACGTTTAGAATAGAATCACCTCATTTGAGTCCAATTACATTGGAATTATATAAAGGTACTTTTATAATTGTTACTGAAACTATAGGGAAAAGCGAAGAGAAAAAACTAAAAGAAATGTTCGGTGAAAAGATATATTTGGATACTGAGTTACCTATAGAATATTTAAAGGGTGAGTGGACTATTAAAGAGCGGGAACTTAACAATAAGTATGATCCACAGGTTCCTGATGTAAAAATGAATATTATAGATATAGTTGCAAGTGTAAAAGAAACCGAAATAGAAGCAGAAAGGTTTTTATTTAGTGGAGACATTAAGATTGGAGACACAGTTTATCAAGCCTATACTGGAACTGATCCTGATATAATGTACCACTACCCTATGAGTATTATTAGTATTTTAAAAGAAGAAGGATCAGAAGCTGTATTTAGTATTATACTTGGTGATTTAGAGAATAATTATGATTTATTTATTGATGCTGATTTAAAAGAGGTTTATGAAAATGCCTTTGCTATAAAAATTGATTCTATGATTAACAATGAATCCTATGAAACAGATGATGATGAAGTTGATTATTTAATAAGAAATCAATAAACTGTGAATGGAGTGGAAAAAGATGAA
>JBMCBT010000078.1:0-5501 GCA_048623215.1 Halothermotrichaceae bacterium | reverse complement strand
TATTATCAGACCTTCTGATAAAGTTTATCCAGTAAGACGCCCAATTCTTGTAGAACAAATAGTAGCGGAAAGGAGAACCAGGATTTCAGCAAGAAGCAGGGTGACCCTGGGTGATGGGAAACCAGATGTAGGCAGAGTTGTAAGTGCCAGTGGTACAATACGCGGAGGTAGTGTAGTTAGCAGTGTTGAAAATGGTGGTGTTGCCATCAGTGGAGTAGTAGATGCCAATGTTATCTATGTCGCCGACTTACCGGATCAACCTGTTTATTATACTTCTGCAACAATTACTTTTGATTCTTTTATTAATATTCCAGAAGTCCAGGCAGGGATGACAGCATATACTGATATTAGTATTAATAGGATTACTGCCACTAGGGTATCTGATAGAGTTATTGAGGTACGGGCAGTAATTAATGTGGATCTTGTGCTTACAGAAAGAGTACAGGTACCTGTTGTTACTGAAATATCAGATAGACCTAGCAGACCAGCGGATAAAGCAATTCATAGACCTGCAGGAAGAGAAGGTAAAATTGAATATACTATCAGATCTGGTGATACTTTATATAAAATAGCCAGGGAATATTCTACAACTATTGAAACGATTCTGGCTTTGAATCCAGGAATTAGCCCTGATAGATTACAGGTAGGACAGCGTATATGGATTCCTGCCAATTAATATTTACTAATTATAGTGTCTGATATTTTTTCAATAATTACAATTTGATTCTCTCATATCTTTTTATTAAGGTGTGGGTTATTTTTTTGGATATAGGGTATAATATAAGCTGAGGTGATGTAATAAAAGATGCTTGGAAAATTAAAAATCCTGCTTATTTTTGTCCCTGTAAGTCTGGGATTATCTTTTTTTTTAGATGGTTCTTTATTAACTTTTATCGCCACAGCTCTCGCAATCATACCACTGGCTACCATTATGTCTGAACTAACTGATCGTTTGCGGGTGGATTTAGGTAGCAGCTGGGGTGGTTTGGTAAATGTGACCTTTGGTAATGCTACTGAACTTATTATTTCTATTTTTGCGATTTATGATGGTTTATTGAATGTGGTCAAAGCCAATATAACAGGTTCAATAATTATGAATCTCTTACTTGTATTGGGTTTGTCTTTTTTCCTGGGAGGGTTAAAATACAGGAGGCAGCAATTTGATAAATTACTAGCAATAACTAATAGTGCTATGTTAATGCTGGCGGTAGTAGGAATGCTGGTACCGGCAATTTTCTATTTTGGTTCTGATAATATAAGGACAATTGTTTTACGGAGACTTAGTATTGGTGTAGGAATCGTCTTGTTTATCACGTATCTAGCCAGTCTTTATTTTACCTTGATATATCACGAAAAAGAAAAAAAGCATCGGACCCAGGATAAAAAGTCCAATGCTAATCACAAAAACAAAAATAAAAATAAAGGGGGAAATAAAGAAGATAGTAGTGAAAATAATAGTAAAGAAAATGGAATAGGCCAATACTCTGCTTTCTTAATTAGTAGAAAGATTTCGCAAAAAGACAAAAAATCCAGTAGTAGGAAGACAGTTATAAAAAACGCAGTATTTTTACTAGTGACTACTCTGGTAATTGCTGTAGAAGCAAACATACTGGTTTCTTCAATTTCTGTTATCCAGGAAAGTTTTAATATTTCAGTAGTCTTTATAGGTGTAATTATTTTACCAATAATATCAAATGTTGCTGAGAATGTAACAGCTGTCAGGATGGCAAGAGAGAATAAAATAGATTTGAGTATTACTATTGCCATTGGCTCAAGTATACAGGTGGCTTTATTTTTGGTTCCTCTTTTAATATTTTTTAGTAATTTTACTCCACATCCTATGAATTTTTTATTTAATATTCTGGAGATAAGTACTATTGGTTTATCTGTTTTAGCTATTAATATAGTATATTTACAGGGCAAGTCAAATTGGTTTGAAGGCTTACAATTAATAGCTGCTTATTTGATTATTGCAATTGCCTTCTTTTTTGCTTAGGATATTTACCTAATTACCAGGTATTTTAAGGTCCTGCCCTGGATAAATTAAATCATTACTAAGATTATTTATTTTTTTAATTTCCGTGATTGAAACATTATACTGCTGACTAATTTTCCATAGAGAGTCGCCCTTTTTGACGGTATAAGTAATATAGGAACTATCTTTATCTTTATTGTTTTCAGGGTTGTTATCTTTCGGATGTTCAGGCATTCCACTAAAAGAATTTCTGATAATTATGGGAGTCCCTACTTCAACTTTACTATATACTTCTTCTACATCCTGGTTATACATCCTAACACAGCCTAGGGATACAGCCTGACCTATAGACCTAGGCTGGTTTGTTCCATGTAAGCCGTGTTCCCGATAAGTAAATTTCATCCAGCGTGTTCCTAAAACCCCACCAGGGTTTTTTATCTTATTGATAATATTGAAATCTCCTGTTGGAGTCGGTGTTGATGATTTTCCAATCGCTACAGGATAAGTTTTAATTATCTTTTCACCCTGTTTTAAGATTAAACGACGCTTTCCTAGCTCTATATAAATTGAATAAGACATTAGTAGTAACCTCCTATGCAGAATACTTAGTTTATAAGTATGACTACTATTAGTCTATTCATTATCTAGCTGATTTGTTAATTCTCTGCTATATTTTTCTTGTATCAAAAAAATAAAGATGATATAATATGTGACATATAATAGATACGAAAGGAGCCATACTATTGGAAAAGATAATTGTTCCTGCTCCGGCTAAAATAAATCTTGCACTTGATATTATAGGAAAACGAGATGATGGTTTTCACGAAGTTGAAATGATAATGCAGTCAATTTCTCTTCATGATATAATTGAAATTGAGAGAACTAATAAAGGGATACATATAGAAGTCTACAATTCAGATTTGCCTACAGATGAGAATAATATAGCCTATAGAGCAGCAGAGCTAATGCTAAAAGAGAAGGATGTAAGTACAGGTGTTAGTATAAAGATCAAGAAGGATATTCCAGTAGCTGCAGGATTGGCTGGTGGAAGTACTGATGCGGCTGCTGTACTGACAGGCCTTAATATTCTTTATGGCCTGCATTTTTCTAGAGAAGAGTTATATGCAATTGGAGCAAAAATTGGTTCAGATGTTCCTTTTTGTATTGATGGTGGAACAGCTCTGGCTTATGGAAGAGGGGAAAAGATTAAGCAATTACCTGATATTGAAGAGAGATATATAGTTTTAGTAAATCCAGGGATAGAAATAAGTACTCCCTGGGCTTATAATAGGTTTGCCAGTACGAAGATAGATAAAAAAATAAATATCAAAAAGTTATCCAGGATTATAATAGATAAAAAAAAGATTGACTGGAATGAAGGCTGGCAGAATGTAATGGAAAGTCTTGTTTTTCCTGTTTATAAAGAAATTGAAGAAATAAAGGGTTATTTAAAAGAAATAGGTGCTAATCATTCATTGATGTCAGGTAGTGGTTCTTCTGTTTTTGGAATATTTGAGGACAGGAAAAAGGCTGAGAAGGCTATAAGGAAATGGCCCCGAAGTGATGATTTTATTACATTAACAAAGACTGTAAAAAAGGGTTTTTATGAATTATGGAGAAATTAACTTTATAACCATGTTTTAATGTATAGGGGATAATGTACTTCGTTATTGGCGGATAATTTCCGGTCAATAAGAAATTTTCAAATGAATGATTAGGCCAGGGGTCAATTGTTCTTGTGATGGGAGGATTCTTAATGAAAGTAGATGTAGTTATACTGGCTGGAGCAATAAATACTGGAGACTTAAAAGAATATACAGATGTGGAGCAGGAAGCTTTAATAAAAATAGCCGGAATACCAATGCTAGAATATGTTCTTCGGGCAGTAAATAATGCCAGTAATATAGCTGGAATAGTTGTTGTTGGCGACGAGAAGGAATTAAAGCCAGCTATAAATTCAAAAGTTGATACTTTTATTGCCAGCGCAGAATCTATGACTGAAAATGTAATACGGGGATTGAATTCCCTTCGTGGTAGTGATCTTGTTCTGTTGATGACCTCAGATATACCATTGATTACAGCTGAAATAATAGATAAGTACATATCTACTTGTTTACAGAATAAAAATGCAGACCTTTATTATCCTATTATACCAAAAGAGAATAATGAAATGATGTTTCCAGATACTAAAAGAACATATTTTAATTTAAAAGAAGGTATCTATACTGGAGGCAATATGGTGATAATTAGGCCAAATGTTATTGATAATTCTATACCTTTATTAAAAGAGGTATTAGAAAGCCGAAAGAAACCATGGAAACTAACTAAGCTTTTAGGACTTACTTTTATTATTCGTTTTGCTTTAGGGAGTCTTTCTATTAATGATATCGAAAAGAAAGTAAATAAAATCACCGATTGTAAGGGGCGTTTTATGGTTTCTCCTTATCCTGAAATTGGTTTTGATGTTGATAAAGTTATTGATCTTGAAACAGTTAGTGAACGCTTATCTACAGCTTAGGAAAGCATACCACAGGCACTCCCCATTTATCCAGTATGTACAAAAATACTAATATTGCATAAGTTCCTGGAAATAAAAAAGATTCTGCCCTAGGGCAGAATCTTTTTTATTAGTTCTTTTCTGAATTGGTTAATACCATCAAAATCCATTGAATCAATATAATATTCTTCCAGTTGATCATGCAGGGATTTAGCATTTCGCAGGAAGTAATATACCCGTTTCATCATATCTTCATATAACTTTTCTGCGTCGAGTATTTCACCATTGTATTTTTTTATATAATCAAGGGTACATGCTTCTAATAGGTTGATACTTCTGTCTTTTGTGCTGTTAGCTTCAAAATAATGTGGTGCTGTGCCAATAATTAAAGCTGTATCTAATTCAGGAATTATTGCTGCATCTAGCTTTTCTGGTTCTAAAGGACAGTGAAGGTATAAGATATAATAATTATATCTGGATAGTTTACGACAATAATCTTCTATTAACTTAGACTTTCCAGTGCCAGGGCTGCCCTTTATTATAATTCTGTTAGCTATATCAGCGCACAAACTTTCCAGATGGTTAATAGACCCAGCTGGAGTAATGGCACTGGCAAATAAATGTCTTTCCCGCCCAGTATTTAAACTACTGCTACTTAAATTATTATTGCACAGTTCTTTTAATATATTTTTGTATTTATTTATATCACGGCTACTTTGATAATAACTTTTCCAGTGTTTATATATCTTATATGCTGCTCCTAAATATGAATATGCCTGGGAAAATTTTAAACTTATTTCATTTGTTAAACTAATGATATCATTTTTGTTTTTCTCCAGTGTTTTATCATTGCGAAAGTCACCTAAATTTATTATTTTATCTACTACACCAGGGTAGTTTGGGTCAGTAGTGTGGGGAGCAGTTCCATCAAGGAAGGCGGTTTTTAATTCGGGTATTACAAGACCATCAAGTGAATTATTATCAGATGAACACCAGTGGTATTCCAGATCATATCCCTGTTTAAATAGT
>JBMCBT010000077.1:0-5525 GCA_048623215.1 Halothermotrichaceae bacterium | reverse complement strand
AATCACTATAATTCATCTAGTTCAATATCTGTACCGCGTAAATCACCACAATTTAAACCACTTTCCTTATATTTTTTTAATCTTTTATAATCCTCCTGACAGTTCTTTAAACTATCCAGTTCACCTAATATTATTTCATTTATAAATGGATGTTCTTTGATAAATTTACTATTTAAAGAATAATACACCCATTGAGCATCATGTTCACTTGTAATAAGTCCAGCATGTTTAAGTTTATTTAAGTGTCGAGATGCATTAGATTGGTTAACATACATAATACTTTCCAACTCACATACACATAGTTTTCTTTCTTTTAAAAGATTTAAGATTCTAACTCTATTTTCATGAGATAAAGCTTTAAGTACTTTTATTAAATCCACAAATAAGAACCCTCCTTTTCTTTCTGGTCTTTTTAAACTTAAACTAATAGTTTTATATTACTATATTCGTTTATACTCATATATTACCTTATATTATATCCTTTGTCAAGAAAAAAGCAGCCAGTAATACTGCATTATTGTAATACCAATAATATCTCCTTTACATTGTTTGTCCCTTTACCCTGTGTAGAATGTTGGTATTTATAGTGATATAATGCTGTATCATTAAAATAATTATTACCCATACTTTTTAACCTGTCTACAGCTAATAAACCCTTGTTGGAATAACTAATCACCAATTTGGAATCCCTTTTGCTTACTTCCTTCATCAAAAATTCAAATTCACCTTCAACTTTACTTTTATAACAGAAATTTGACTTAAATCTACCTTCTCTATATAACCCTTTATAGTTTAACTGAGGCTTGTCATATTTAACCACAGTCTCTAAGACATGATAAAAACGTGAATATTGTTCCCCGGTATATGGTGGGTCAAGATAAAAACAGGAGACATCATTAATAAAATCCAACTCAAAAATATTCTTATAGTTCTCATGCAAGGCTAAATTATCCCTGCCGTTGTTTATAATATGGTCAAACTCATTACATTTCTCCAGAAATATCTCCCAGACATTCATCTGCCGCTTGGGAATGATACGCGGATGGTCTTTAGGCATATATTGAGCAAAATGACCCGGTGAAGACTGAACTTTGTTCATTACATACATTAATACACTCAAATATAGAGCCTTTTTATAAGGGTTTTCTAATTGGCTTATTCCGTATCTGATAGAGTCTACATCAAGACACTGCTGCCGGGCAAAATAAGTATCAGCATAGTTATCATAAAAAAATCTATAATCCTTATTCTTCAGGTTTTGCTGATAATATGGTCTAATTTCTTCTCCGGCTGATTCTTCTGATATAACTATCTTATCGTTCTCAATAATGGCCTTTCCTATAATATAACTATACATCTGAATATCATTACTTATTATCCTGTTTCTTTTTTTTAAAGCATAGCCAACACTATTTGTCCCGGCCATCAAATCCAGTATCGTATCTCCTGGTTCTGTAATCTCCGTAATTTCAGGAATTATAAAATCCAGAAGTCCATTTTTGTTACCCATATATCTTATTATCTGTATATTATCGTACATTAATTTGCTTCACCAACTTTTTTCCATACCAGTATATAATCATGCTCAATAATATCACTATAGGTATTCCTGGCAGTAAGTAGTGATCTGTTTTCTATATCATCTATAAAAGCATCCATTAATTCAAAGCCATTTTCCCGGGCAATATAGGTTAGAAACTTACCTGTCTCTACTTCAATATTTTTAACTTTACTGTTAGATATCTTCATAACTACATGTCCATCTAAAGTCAGCATCTTATTCATCTTCTTAATGATATCAGTCATATCCATAAAATAACTTGACACCACATAACCACTTTTAGGGTCTTCTTCATATATTTTTCTGGTAATATCATTAACATAGCCATACTGTGTAGGCAAATAATCCTTATAATCTTTTTTATAAACTCTATCATTACCTACCATCCGCCGCTCCAGGTTCTTATATTCAGTTGGATTTAGCAAAAACTCCATCCAGTATAGTTCTAATTTTACTGTTTCAATATATCTAATCGAAGAAATATAGGGAGGGTTAGTAACTATTAATTTTGCCTCCGGATACTTATCTACATCTACACATTTTGTATCCTTATTTACTATAATAGTCTCTTCTTTAGAATCTAAATCAGCATATTCTGCTAAAGCCTTAGTTTTTCTTTTTATAGCAGATTCAAAACTTTTAAACACATTAATATTTCTTTTTCCTTCCTTATCCAGCCTTCTCAACCTTTTGCTGTAACCGGGAAAAACATGTCTGGGATCAGCATTAGATACAATACGGATAATTGAAGATAGTACTACCCTGTAAAAATTGATAATATTTTCTTTCTCATCAGTATTTACTTTAATTTCATCATGCCGCTTAAAAAAACCTTCAATATTTCTATGTACTCTAATTAAATTTGTCTGAACAAAATCTTTAAACCAGTGATCACGGTTTATACAATATGGTAGTTCTTCTTCACTTACAGATTCATCATCTGTTTTGATATCATCCATTAAAACACTATTACACCTTTTTAAAAGGTCTATCTTAATTGGGGTAGTTTTTACTTTTGATATAAAACAGGATATAGGGTTTATATCATAACCAAGCCCTCTTCTCTTATGTAACCCTGCCTCCACCAGAGTCGTACCTGACCCCATAAAAGGGTCACAGACCACATCTCCCTCATCTGTAAACTCTTTAATAGCAAAAGATGGTATAGCCGGTATCAATTTGCCAAAATATCTATGCATTGAATGTATTCTGGATCGTTTATTCTCTTTTTCAGACATGAGCTTTTCCTGTAATGGGCTTTCTAATCTAACTTTGAAATCCATATCCAATTCTCCTTCTACTATTCCTTACATTTTATGAAAATTAACAGATTATGTAACTATTCTATTCACGACTTTTATCAATATAGTAAGCTACTCCAACATCGTCGGTCCTACATTATCTAAACAAACAATAAAATTCGGTACATTATTAACTAATAGCTAACTTTAATGCTCTTGAATTGTTCAAAGCGGAAAAAATAGTGAAATTAATACTGGTACTAAAACTGTAAATATTAACTGCAGAGGGGCACCAATTATTAAAAAGTCCCGAAAGCGGTAACCCCCGGCCCCATATGTCATAAGATTAATTTGATTGCCTACCGGAGTCAGGAAAGAACAACCGGCGGCAAAGGTAACTACCAAAACAAAAGCAAAAGGATTTAAACTCAACTGTCCAGCAGCATCAACAGCAATAGGAATCATAAATACAATGCTGGCATTTCTGCTGATAACATTTGTCAGTAAAGCTGTAATTATATAGAACAATCCTAATATAAATAATGGAGGGAGAAAATCAGAAAAAGTCAAGAGCCGGGAAGCAAGATATTTTGCAATTCCAGTGTTTTCAATGGCTATTCCCAGAGGTATAACTCCTGCCAGCAAAAATATTATTTCCCAGTTTACAGATTCATAAACCTCACCAGGCTCCAGACAACCTGTTCCGACCATTAATAATACTCCTCCAAGAGCAGCTATAACTACCGGTAATATATTAAACACAGCCAGAACAATTACACCAAGCAATATTCCAACAGATAGAAACATTCTAGAACCCTGCTCATAATCTGATTCCAAAATATTGGATACTATAAAATTCGGGTTATTTTTTACTCTATCTAAAGTTGTTTCTCCCGCCATAATTAATAATATATCCCCCGGCTTCAAGGTTATTTCCTCCATCCTTATGTGAGTTAACTCTTCCCCGCGTCGAATAGCAAGAATACAGCAATTATATCTATCAACAAAGTTAACCTCGGAAAGAGTCTGACCTGCCACAAAAGAGCCCCGGGGTATTACTACCTCTATCAGTTTTCGACTTTCTCGTTTATTATTACTTTCATCTATATCGGCCTCTCTTGTTTCTAAGTATGCCTGGGTAACATTTATATCTGGAAGGAGCTCCAGGCTCTGATCTTGAAGCACCTTCAACAAAGTGCTCTGTTCTGTTCTTATTATTAAATGGTCATCCGCTTCAAGGTATTTGTTTTCAAGTGGTTCTACAAACTGCTCTTTGTTACGAACTATCTCTACCAGATCAATTTCATACTCAAATTGGGAAAAAGTCTCTCCCACCGTTTTGCCAACAAGAGGAGAATTTTCTTTAATTCTAACTTCAGTTAAATAATCACCCATTTCATATTCCCGGGTTATTTCTTCCTCATACTCTATTCTTTCGGGAAGTAGATAGCGCCCTATTGTTACCAGGTAAATAAGACCCACACTCAAACAAATAAAACCAATATGAGTAAATTCAAAAATTGATATTTCTCTGCTTATAAGTCTTGCTGAAATATCACTGGCAAGCAAATTGGTATTGGTTCCAAACAAAGTTAACATTCCACCCATCATGGCTCCAAAAGAAAGAGGAATTAATAATTTAGAAGGAGAAGATTTAGTTTTCCGCGCCAGCCCTTTTACCATAGGTATAAAAAGAGCTACAACTGGAGTATTATTAATAATACCGGCAATTACTCCAGATAAACCTGATATAATTCCTATCTGTCTGGTTTCATTTTCACCAGTTATTTTAGCCAGTTTCTCTCCTAAAGTTTGAATAATACCACTTCGATATACCCCGGCACTCAAAATAAACATAGCCAGAACTATAATAGTAGCCCTATTTGCAAAACCAGACAGGGCATCCTTTACTGTAACTTCTGTCCACTTCTGAAAAATCACAAGTATAACCGGAATAGAAAGAGCAATAAAGTCAATTCTGATAGGTTCCCAGATAAACATAACTATTAAAAATACAACTAATGCAATTACAATTCCCATATTAAAGGTAAAATCCATATTGCTCTCTTGGACTACTTCCTGAGAAACTTCAGTTCCAGAAGCAGCAAAAGCTTCATAATGATTTATTCCTTCTGGAAATATTTCAGCTAAACAGATAATCATAATAATTAAAAAGATTGAAACTAATAAAGTCTTTTTAAACATGTACGTTAATCCCCCTCAAAACAAGTCCTCGTCTATAATCAGTGTCATGATCTTAAGTCTATAGATAATATTATAGAAGATAGAAATGATGGTGATGCTGCTTGAAAATATCTCCATTTTTTCGCCAATAAACCTCTTTACTGTTTCCTCTTGATATTTATATAAATTAACATCAGAATTCAATCTCAAATTGTTGTCAAACTAAAAAATGGGCCTTTACAAAAGAGCCATGAACCCTTGATATAGCTGGAGCCGGCGATGGAACTTGAACCCGCAACCTGCTGATTACAATACAAAACATATGGTTGAAATTAGGCCCCAGATATAACCTGGGGCCCTTGTTAATTCAGACCATATCTTACTTACTTGCAATCAATTAGCATATAATATCTTTCTAAACATCCTGGCTATTATATCCCTATCCTCAACAAATAAGACGTTATTATCTTCGAGTTCTTCTTTTGTCCGGCCCCATTCTTTTCTGATTGTTTTGCTATCTGTATTGGAGATAATAAATG
>JBMCBT010000076.1:0-5554 GCA_048623215.1 Halothermotrichaceae bacterium | reverse complement strand
TATTTCACTTATTTTATGATAAAATTATACCATTTAAGCAGGCACAATTCAACGGAAAATACATTATATGGAAATAATATTAAGTTGTTTGCAATAAAACACTCTATCTAATATAATTTTAGGTAAACAATCGAATATTTTATATACCGATCGGCAGACCTAATAACATCCAAATTATTAATAGTAAAATCAAAGCAACCAAATATGTAATAGTATAAGGTAATGAAAGTGATATTACTGTCCCTATTCCCACTTCTATATCTGAATCCGGTTTATAACTTTCAAAAAGACTAATAATAACCGGTAAATAATACTCTGTAGGAGCGATAATATTGGTACAGGTATCACCAAGACGATAACTTAATTGAGTTAAACCAGGTGAAAAACCCAGATTAGCAAATATAGGTATAACCAGAGGAGCTATAAATATCCACTTAACTGAACTGCTGGTAATAAATAGATTTACAAAAGCTACAATTAAAATAAATAATATTAACATTAACAAAGAAGGAAGACTGGATTTTTGCAGCAGTTGATTAATTATATTGGCCAGCCAAAAACCAAGATTACTATCATATAAAAATTCAACAAATATAGCAGCAGGAAAAACAGTAATTATAAAGCTTTTGGTCCCATCAATTCCCGCTCCTAGCAGACGGGGTAATTCCCAAATGCTATTAACGGTCCCCGAATTCAAACCAAAAGCAAGTCCTGAAATAGTAAAATAAATAAATAACAAACCTATAATATGATCAGATATAAATTTCAGCAACTTGATATCTGTTATAAGAAAATAATATCTATATAATATAAAAACAATGAGAATAAATATGAAAGTCACATAAAAAATCCCCATTAACCCTTTTTTTTCTCTAAAACTTAAATTTTTTAACTTTTCAAACTGATAAATTGAGGTTAACTCACCGGTCTGTCTGGCAATTATTTTCTGAGTAATATATTTTGTAACCAAAAAAGTAAGAATTACAAATAAAATGGAGGCAGTAAACATAAAATACCAGTTACTAAGTGGTGTTACTTCCCCGGAAAGTCCAGTATTTTTTATTACTGAGGAGGTTATATCAGATAAAATAGCATCAGTCCCGGCCAGTAACATATTTAAGGTAAAACCACCGTTGGCCGAAGCATATCCCACAGTAATTCCCAGCCAGGGGTTAAAGCCCAGTGACTGAAATAATGCTGCTCCCATTGTGGGAAGTATTATTACCCCGGCATCAGAAGCAATATTGGAATTCACTCCAATGATAGCTATGGCAAAAATTATATATTTTGTTGAAACTTTACTAAATATCATTCTGATAAATGCAGAAAAAGCCCCTGATTCCTGTAAAACGCTGATGCCCATATAAATCAATATAACAATGGAAAGTGGTTTAAAACTGGCAAATATAGTTGGTAGATTTTTTGAAATATCAAGCAGATAATCAACTTTCAATAAATCATTAACAGCCATATTCACCATCTTATCCTGCTGGGGGTAAAGAAATTCAGTCCCGGCCAGTATATGAGAAAATAATAACATCATCAGAGATAAAAACACAAAAATCCAAAATGGATGTGGAACTTTATTACCCAGTTTTTCTATATGAAGAATAGCTTTTTTGATTTTTGAATTGTTCTTATCCATTTTTTTGCTCCTTCCAAAAGTTGCTTAACTTAATTTTATAATATAAACATTTATTTTTAAAGAAAAGTGAGGAATACTTATGAATAATAAAATTACTAAAAAAAGAAAAAAAGTTATGAGAAGATTTATAAATACCACTGAGCAAATATTACAGGAAGAATCATATGATAATTTATCAGTAAGAAAAATTGCTGGTGAATCAAACTATACCTGTGCCACTCTTTATTATTATTTTGAAGATTTAAATGATCTTATGACATATGTTTCTCTTAAATATCTGATGGGTTTTATAACTCAACAAAAACAAATTGAAAATAATTATATTGATAGTATTGATAAATTTATTAAAACCTGGAAAATTTTTATCAACCATGCCTTTAAAAATCCAAATCAGTATTACCTCCTATTTTATGGAGATTATTCAATAAAATTATTAAAAATTATAGAAATATACAAAGAACTATACCCTGCTAATAACCGATTTTCTTTAAATGACCTGCCTATAGTCAGAACTCCTGAGAATAAATTCATCTTGCCTCATCTTGAGCTTTGTATAGCACATGGACATATTAAAGCTCATAAAAAAAATATAATTATTGAGGGAATAGAAATGATTTTTAAAGGGATGTTACAGAAGATAATAAAACAAAAAAACATAAACAGCAGGGAAATGAAAGAACAAATGATGGAGTATATCAAATTATTTCTACGCTCGTATAAAACCCCCATCGGTATGTCCTTTAACCTAAAAAAATAAACCCTTCTCCGGCTAAAGAGAAGGGTCATAGGATATATGATTTACAAAAACATAGAAACTCCAGGTCCCAGAGGAAGTTTAAAGACAAACCACAACATTAAGAGTAAAACTAAGACGACAAAATAGGCAATACTATAAGGGAGACAGTAAGAAATAACCGTACCAATTCCCACTTCCTGATCATTATCATCAGACTTATATGTTTCAAGCAGCCCCATAATAACCGGCAAATAATATCCTATAGGTGAAATAATATTAGTAGCCGAATCAGCCACACGGTACGATATCTGGGTTAATGCCGGTGACCAACCTATCTGAGAAAACATGGGGACAAATACTGGAGCAAGAATAAGCCACTTGGCCGAACCACTGGTAACAAATATATTGATAACACTGGAAAGCAAAATAAAGACAATTAATAGTGGAACTCCTTCTAAATTAAATGACTGTAATAATTGCCCCCCATAGGCTCCTATAATGGTGGTAAGTTCACTGGCATACAGCAAATGAACAAAGATTGAAGCAGGTAAGGCAACAACAATAAAGCTCAATGAATTTGATAATCCTTCTTTCATCAAATCCGGTATATCATCAGCATCTTTAATACTCCCCGAAATCTTACCATAAGTAAAGCCGACCACACAGAAGAAAAGAAATAGTATGCTGACAATACTATCCAGTAAAGGTGAATTGGGCAACAGGGATCCATCATCTGCTCTAAAAATTGAATTTTGCGGTAAAATCAATAAAATCAGAACTGCTATAAAAAGTACCGCTACAATCCCTGAAATTTTTAGAGCCTTCTTTTCTTTTTCATCCAGAGTATGTTCTTCCAGTTCACTACTGTCTGAATTGGAAGTTACCCCTTTATCTCCAAGACGTTTTCTGGTAAACTTTTCTGTTACAATTACAGTAGCTATTATAATAAAAATGGAGGCAAAAATCATGAAATACCAGTTCATCAGAGGATGAACCGGAGCGTCAATATTTGCAGAAGCAGATTCAGTAATACCGGCCAATAATGCATCCGTACCGGCAATAAACATATTTGCTCCAAATCCTCCATTGGCCGCGGCATAACCGGTAATCACACCCAGCCAGGGTTTTCGACCCATAGCTTTAAAGATAGCTCCCCCGAGTGTGGCCACAACTACAATTCCTGCATCAGAAGCCAGGTTAGCATTAACACCTGCAAAGGCTATAGCAGCTGTTACCACAGCAGCTGGAGCACCGATAATAGCAGCTTTTAATCCAGCAGAAAGCATTCCAGATTGTTCCAAAACTCCAATACCAAGCATCATGACCATAACAATACCCAGTGGAGCAAAACCAGTATATATACTCGTGAAATCACTTAAAAGTTCTTTTATAACTTCCGAATCTAAAAGATTATTAACTGTAACAGTGGTCTTTTCTGCTGTTTCAGCATCAAGGTAGGAAACAGATACACCTGCTCTGGCTAAAAAGAATGATAAAAATAGAATTATCAATGAGAGAGAAACAAATAACCAAAAAGGATGTGGTAGTTTATTACCAATCACCTCTATCTTATTAATAAAGCCGGTAAACTTCTGATCTGAAGTATTTTCACTCATATTCTCTCCTCCTTTAAATTATTTTATTTTTTTGACAATTTAATTAATCTAAATAACATCTCTGACGCCGGGTACAGTACACTTTCATCAAAATCAAATTTATTATTATGAAGTGACGCAGTACTATCAGCCCCAATACCAATATAAGTAGCCTTTCCTCCATTTTTTTGCACTTTTCTCATCCAGCTAGCAGCATCGTCACTGCCTCCCACATTACCCAGAGGAATAAAATCAGTAAATTCATCAATCTCCGATACTGCCTTCTCAACCTGAGCAATGGCTTCTTCATCACTACTGGCACTGGGAGTTATTCCCATAGGCTCCATAGTGTATTCTACATCGTACATGGCAGCAGCTCCTTTAATTACCTCTCTGGAACGTCTTTCCACATATTCAGCAATATCATCATTTTCTCCCCTGGCTTCAATAACCAATTTGGCTTCCGGAGCAATTACATTACGCGCCACTCCTGCATTCAGCTGACCGGCATTAACTCTCATCAAACCATCATCATGAGGAGCAATAGCATGAAGGTTTAATGCTGCATTACAGGCAGCCAGCAGTGCATTTTTGCCCTTCTGAGCAGCTCCACCGGGATGAGCTGATTTTCCCTCAAAATAAACATCATATCTTCTATTGTCCAGAAAATCATTACAGCCTCCTGCTATTAAACCTGTGGGCATCGACTTTCCATCTTTATATATTAAAGAAAGATGCAGAGCATAAAAACTATCAAAATCTGCTTCAACTCCTCCGGCCAGCATAGCCTCTGCACCACTACCGCCTTCTTCTGAAGGTTGAAAGATTAAGACTATTTTCCCGTTTAATTTATCAGAATTTTCTTTTATCAAATGGGCTAAACCAAGACCTATGGCTGTATGACCATCATGTCCACAGGAATGGGTAGCATTATTGACTGATTTAAATCCTTTTTTCAGAGGTCGATGATCCTCATCTTTGCTTTCCTCACCATCCAGTGCATCTATATCAAACCTGAAGGCAACCTGTGGACCCTTCTTTTTAGTATCCCAGGTGGCAACCACCCCTGTATAACCCTTAAGCTTGTCTATTATCTCCGGTTCTGCCCCCTGTTTTATTGCCCTTTTTTCTTCTTTTTTTATTTGTTCTTCCGGGGGGCGCCCCACACATTTCGATGGTTCAATAATTTCTTTGCCCATTTTAATATCAAAGCCAAGTTGTTTTAGTTCCCTGACAATTTTAGCTGTAGTGCGAAATTCTCTCCATCTACTTTCAGCATATTTGTGAATATCTCTCCTGTAATTAATAATTTTTTCTTTTAAATTCTTTTTATCCATAACATCCCTCCTTAACAAAGATTTTTTTCGAGTTTATTTTACCGGGTTATTTATAGAATGTAAACTAAAACAGGTTAAAACTTTATCTTCTTTTTTCTGTCAGCCTTTATCACCATTTACTTATTACCTTAAATATTTTTTTTAACACGTTTAAATATATAAATTAAGAAATATTTTATATTAATACTATTTTTTGCTTTAATAAAAATAAAAAAAGCTGGCCAATTAAGACCAGCTAATA
>JBMCBT010000075.1:0-5762 GCA_048623215.1 Halothermotrichaceae bacterium | reverse complement strand
AATACAGGAGAGAACCATTTTATTAACTGATAGGGGAACTATGTCTTATTAGACTGTGTTTCCAGTATAATACTATGTTAATAAAAACTGGTTCTCTTTTTCTATTTTACTAAAGGGGGTAATACTTATGAATAGATCAGATATAAAAACAGATATAGTTATAATAGGTGGTGGAGTTATAGGTACAGCTATTGCCAGAGAACTTTCACGATATCAGCTGGGTGTTGTACTTGTAGAAAAAGAAGATGATATAGCTATGGGCAGCAGTAAAGCCAATTCAGGTATAGTCCATGCAGGATATAATGCCGACTGTAGTAGTTTAAAGGGTCAGTTAAACGCAAAAGCTAATCCCACGTTTGATAAGTTATGTAAGGACTTACAGGTGCCTTTTAGTAGAATTGGTTCACTGGTTGTTGGTTTTAATGATAAGGATTTAAAAACATTAAAATGGGAAAAGGAAAATGGAGAAAAGATGGGGGTCAGGGGTTTAGAGATTATCAGTGGTAATAAATTATTTGAAATAGAGCCCAATTTGAATCCTGAAGCAAAATATGCACTCTATGCACCGACAGCAGGAATTGTATCCAGTTATGAGTTGACTATTGCACTTGCTGACAGTGCTGCTGTAAATGGTGTAAAAGTAATGCTGGAAACTAAAGTGATAGATTTAATAAAAGATGGTAATGAGATTAATGGTATAAAAACAAATAAGGGTAATATATATTGTTCAATAGTAATAAATGCAGCCGGTCTTTTTGCTGATGAAATTGCCGGTATGGCCGGTCAAACAGCTATCAATATAAATCCCCGTAAAGGAGAATATCACTTATATGATAAATGCTGGGGAGAAAAAGTAAATCATGTATTATTCCCTACTCCTACTAAAATAAGTAAAGGTATTTTAGTTACACCCACTGCTCACGGTAATTTGATGATAGGTCCCAATTCTGATGAAGTTAGGGAAAAAACAGATCTAACAACCACTGAACAGGGGCTTAATAAAGTTTTTACAGGTGCAAAAAAACTGGTTCCGGATATCAGCAGACAGGATATTATCACTTCATTTGCTGGATTAAGGGCTGCCGATAGTAGTGGTGATTTTGTAATAGAGCCTTCAAAGAATGTAAAGGGATTAATTAATGCAGCCGGTATACAGTCACCTGGTTTGAGTTCAGCTCCAGCAGTTGCAGAAATGGTGGTTGATATTGTAGATAATGTCAGTCAGAATTTAAATACTGATTTTGAACTAAATTTAAAAGCCGATTTTCAGAACAAATTACCTGAAAGATATATATTCACAGAAATGGATAATGAAAAGTGGCAGCAAATAGTTAAAAAAAATAAAGACTATGGTCAGATAATCTGCCGCTGTGAAAAGGTTACGAAAGGCGAAATAATGGATGCCATACACAGGCCTGTACCGGCAAGAAGTGTTGATGCAGTAAAACGTAGAACAAGAGCAGGTACTGGTAGATGTCAGGGTGGCTTTTGCGGGCCGCAAGTTTTAGAAATATTATCTGAAGAATTAAATATACCTGCTGTCAGTGTTACAAAAAAGGGTGAAGGCTCAGAAATATTGGCTGTTGGTACAAAGGACTTATTGTTAGAAGCAGGTGATAACAGATGAATAATAAACAAAAGTTACAAATTAGAAAGAATATAGTAGAATATGATCTGGTAATTGTCGGTGGAGGTCCTGCAGGTATGGCTGCTGCGCTTGAAGCAGAAAAAAATAATGTGGAAAATATATTACTACTGGAAAGAGATAAATATCTAGGCGGTATACTTCCGCAGTGTATTCATAATGGATTTGGACTAGACTATTTTAAAGAAGAATTGACCGGCCCAGAATATGCTGAAAGATTCATTACAAAAATAAGAAAGAGTAATATTAATTATAAAACTGAAACAATGGTTATTTCAATTACAGAAGATAAAATGATTATTGCACTTAATCAGGATGATGGCATTTTAAATATCAAAGCAAAAGCTATTATCCTGGCCATGGGTTGTCGTGAACGAACAAGAGAAGCAATACGTATTCCAGGAAGTAGACCTGCTGGAATTCTGACAGCAGGAACTGCTCAGCGTTATATTAACATTGAGGGCTATCTACCGGGTAAGAAAGTAGTTATACTTGGCTCAGGAGATATTGGTCTAATTATGGCCCGTAGAATGACTCTGGAAGGTGCTGATGTTGAGGCAGTACTGGAAATTATGCCCTACTCATCTGGCCTGGTAAGAAATAAAGTTCAGTGTCTTGATGATTTTGATATATCTCTAAAACTAAATCATACTATTACAAAAATAAATGGCAAAAAAAGAGTAGATAGTGTTGTAATAGCTGAAGTTGATCAACAGATGAACCCTATTACCGGCACTGAGAGAGGGATTGAGTGTGATACAGTTCTTTTTTCAGTTGGTTTGATTCCTGAAAATGAGTTGTCGAAAGAGATTGGGATAAAGATAAATAATATTACCGGAGGGCCGGAAGTTAATGAAAAGAGGATGACCAATATTGAGGGAATCTTTGCCTGTGGTAATGTTCTACATGTTCATGATTTAGTGGATTATGTTACAGTGGAAGGTGAAATAGCAGGTAAAGCTGCCGCCACATATGTTAACAATAAATTAAAGAGGAGAAACAACATTATCGAGTTTACAATTGGGAAAAATATTAGCTATATAGTACCTCAAAAAATTGAATATAATCAGGATGACCGTAAATTTACAAAATTATATATGCGTGTAAAAAAACCTCAGGAAAATGTAAATATCATTTTAGCTGATGAAAATGGTAAAGAAATTAATTCATATCATAAAGATATTGCAGCACCAGGGGAAATGATGACAGTTGTTTTACCGGAAAAGTATATAAATAATAATTTAAAACAAATAAAATTAAATATAAGGGAGGAAGGTGACCCTGATGTCCAGAAGTAATATAATATGTATAAATTGTCCAAAAGGTTGTCGGATGACTGTAGAAGCAGAAGACGGAAGGATAACAAACATTTCCGGCTTTTCCTGCCCAATAGGGGAAAAATATGCCAGAGAAGAGTTTAAAAATCCAACTAGAATACTTCCGACTACAGTTCGAGTTAAAAATGGGGTTCTTCCCCTGGTATCGGTAAAGACCAGCAAGCCAATACCGAAAAATATATTGCTTGAGGCTATGAATAAAATAGCTCAAATAGAAGTTGAAGCACCAGTAATAATTGGCCAGATAATACAGGAAGACTTTTTAGCTACAGAAGTAAACTTGGTAGCAACACGTTCTGTTAAGCAGTTAGACTAGCAGTTTAGTAATTCAACAAGATACAAGAAAAAAATATATAATTTTATTTATGTTTTTGTGGTAAAATTAACAATATGATTCAAATTAAGGAGGCATTAATATTAAACATTTAAAAAAGTATTTTATGAAAAACCCGGTTATAGCTGCTTTAAGAAATAAAAATGTAATTAAACAGATAATGGACAGCTCTGTTGTAGCAATTTTTCTTCTGGATGGAGATATATTTACTCTACCAGCTGTAATGAAAAAAGCACGTGAAAATGATAAACTAATATTTTTGCATATAGATTTATTAAAAGGTATCGGAAGAGATAAGATTGGACTAAAATATCTGGCAGAAAATAATTTGTGTGATGGTATAGTATCTACAAAAAGCAATCTTATAAGGGCTGCAAGGCAGGAAGGTTTAATGGCGATCCAGCGTTTATTTCTCCTGGATTCAGCTGCTTTAAAAACTGGAGAACATCTTTTAGAAAAAAACCAGCCTGATGCTGTTGAAATACTGCCCGGTATTGCAGCACCATATTTTATAGACCATATTAAACATAAATTGAATTCTCCTATTATTGCCGGTGGATTAATTACTAAAAGAGAAGAAGTAGAAAATCTTTTAGATAAAGGTGTTCTGGCTGTCTCAACAAGTAATCAGGCATTATGGGAATGGTAGAAGAAAAATTTGGTCAGTTTGTATTCACAGATATAACACCCTGATACAGGGGTGTTTTTTTATGGGAAACTTGTTGATATTAATTAAATGTTAATATAAAATTATTATGAAGGAATAAATAATCTAAATAAACAATCCAGAATAATATAATAGATTAAAAATAATTTATAGGAGGAATTATGGATGAGCAAAATGTTTGGAACATTTATTGGATTTATGGGATATATGATTCAGGTTATAACAAAAAAGCCAGAATTAGCTGTTAAAATATACAAATTTGCAGACAAATTTGATAATAGAAGTAGTTTCTCTGCAGCAGCACATGGAAATTATCTTTTTAATCATGGTAAGCTTGAAGAGGCATTAGTGAAATTCAAAAAAATGAGAAAGGTATCTAAAAAGAATTATTTAAAAGATATTGCCGGTAAGAATATGGCTTTATGCTACTGGAGAATGAATCGCCTTGATGATTCTATAAGGGTTATGGAAGAAATAAAAAACAAATATGATTATCGGGATGAAAGTATACTGACAACACTTGGTTATTTTTATTTTTTAAATGGGAATTATGAAAAGGCAATAAATAGTAGTGAAGAAGCTCTTAAAGAAAAACCAGAACATGGCCCGGCACTTGATAATCTGGGGCAAATATATTTTAAAAAAGGAGAGTATGAAAAGGCTGAAGAATATTTTTTAAAAGCACTTGAGTACAGAGATAATCTGATTGACAGCAAATATTTTCTTGGTCTTATTTATGAAAAATGGGGAGATAAGGGAAAAGCAGCAGAATATTTTAGAAAAGCCAGTCTTACAAATTTGACTACCTTTAGTACAGTAACTAAAGAGGAATTGGATGATAAATGCAGTAAATATAATATTCTTTAACCAGGAAAATACCAATAAGCTTATCTAAAACATTTTTTTGGTAAACAAATAGATGATTTAGATATGACCCGGAGTAAGACCAGGGTCATTATTTTTGTGTTTTGTGAAGGTATTTAAAACTTAATATAGAATATAATAAAAGGAAATAGAAAGACGCAAAATAGCATGTAAAATGGCAAGCATGGAGGGATACTTATGGAATATTTTAAAAGAAAAAAAGTCAAGGATATATTAGAAAAAAATCTTGAAGATTATTCTGATGTGACTGCACTGGGTTGGGTACGGACTAAAAGAGTCTCTAAAAATATTGCTTTTATGGAAATAAATGATGGAAGCTCATTAAAAAATCTTCAAATTGTTATACTTGAGCCCGATAATTATGAACTTGATAGTATTAATACAGGTGCCAGTGTGAAGATTACCGGCTATCTTGAAGATGTAGAAGGCCGGGAACAAAGTATAGAAATGAAAGCTGAGACAATAGAGCTTATTGGAGAGGCACCTTCTGATTACTTACTTCAGAAAAAACGTCATTCATTTGAGTTTTTACGTGATATAGCTCATCTGCGCCCCAGAACTAATACTTTTGGTGTTGTAAATAGATTAAGAAGTAAGATTTCCTATGCCGTACATAAATATTTTCAGGAAAAAGAATTTAAATATATTCATGCACCGATTATAACTACTGAAGATGCTGAAGGTGCTGGTGAAATGTTCAGGGTGACTACATTTGATTTAGAAAACTTACCTGTCGATGATAAAAACGAAATAGATTTTGAGCAGGATTTTTTTGGAGAGGAGGCAGGTTTAACTGTTAGTGGTCAACTGGAAGCAGAGCTGATGGCCTGTTCACTGGGTGATGTTTATACATTTGGACCTACTTTCAGGGCGGAAAATTCCAATACTTCCCGT
>JBMCBT010000074.1:0-6064 GCA_048623215.1 Halothermotrichaceae bacterium | reverse complement strand
TTTTTAAATTTTTTAAGATGAAATCATATACTCTTAATCAAATGGTAACATCTCAATAGCTTAATATTTTGAATTCATAAATAGGAGATGGATTATTATGTTAACATCTTTTTCAGCCATTTTCATATTATCTCTATTTATTGGTCTTATATATTACAAACATAAGGATTACAGGGAGAGTAATTTATTTAGTTTAGTTGTCTTGTTAAAAGGATTTTTTGCAGTATATTTGACAAGTATAATTAATAATACTGGACTTTCTATGTTAATTGCTGCTTTTGGGTATCTTTTGGCTATTTAATAACAAATAACTATATTACTAAAGGTAGTAATGAATTTGAGTTCTAATTTTTAGGTATTTTACTGCGTTTTTCTCCTTTTATGGCAGGATTGGCACTGTTAATATATACTGTTGCTTATTTTAATTGGGAATCATACCTATTCACACAGGAGTTTAATCCCACTATCTGTAAGTAATACAGACTTCGAAATCATGAAAACCGATAAAGTAATAGAAAGAATCACAGGAGAAAAGCCTACTCTGTTTCGACCACCAGGGGCGTTTATTCGGATTATTCCAGAGAATTATTAATAGAAAATCGATATACAATGGTTCTCTGGGATGTTTCATCACAGGATTGGCGTGAATTAAGGTATAATAATATAGTACGTAATATTATAAATAATGTTCAGAATGGTTCAATTATATTATTTCATGATAGTGGAGACATATTTACAAGTTCAGGTAGTAATAGAGCTAATACTGTCAGGGTATTACCACTGGTTATAGATCAATTACGTGCTCGTGGTTATGAGTTTGTTACCGCAGATGAAATGCTAATTCTTAAAGGGTTGGCTGAAAGGGAAGAAGAGCCTGAACTGGAATCTATCAAGGAGATATTTGATGATGAAGATAATTAAATGTAAAAAAGAGTTTATTGACCAAGTTGCAGCAATTTTTGTAGAGGCCTTTGCTGATAGTATAGAATTTTTTGTTAAACCTGATAAAAAAACAGTAGAGGCATTTCGGGATGTCTTTAAGTTATTATTGAAAACATTCCCAAATAGTTTTTTTGTAGCAGTAGATGAAACTGATCAAGTTATTGGTTATATTATAGTTACCAGCAATATCAAGAAATTATGGCTGCAGTCCATTAGAACTGGTTTTGTATTTATAGCTTTTTTCAAATGGATATCTGGTAGATATGGTATAAGTCTAAAAACTGCCTTGAAAGTAATTCATAATAAACTTCATTATATTATATTTGAGGAAAGTACTGAAAATTGTGCTCAAATATTATCAATTGCTGTAGAAAGTAAATGGCAGGGAAGAGGACTTGGAAAGCAATTAGTTAGTTCCGGGCTTGATTATTTAAAAAAAGAAGGAATTAAGAAAGTAAAGTTAGAGGTAAGACCAGATAATTTTCCTGCAAAAAAAATATATGAGAGCTTTGGTTTTAAGGCTGTAGATAAAGCAGAGGATTTACAGGGAAAATGGATTATAATGAAAGTAAACTTATAGATACTGGAGAAAAAATATAAAGAAACTTTACTATCAGCAAGCTAGATGTAGAAGGAATTGAGTATAAAACTTTAATTAATCTCTTTGTTGAAATATTAGAATAAATATTAGATGAGATGAATAAGAAATTTGATTGTATTTTAAAATTAGATGTGTTATAATTTAAACAATTAATGGTAAACTTGTATACTTATAAAACTAAAAAAATCTTTTGGCAGACATAATAGAAGGGTATATTTATACCAGTCTAAAGTAGGTCAATATCTTTTTAGCTAACTAATAGCTATAAGATGTTGACTTTTTTTATAAATTTACAGTCTTAATGGACAATATGCAAGGCTATAAGCATATGAAAAGGATAAAAGCTTTTTTTATTGTAAATTATATATTTATGGGCTATTAGGGGGTTAATGTTTATGTTACAGGATATTCTGTATACATTCAATTTTAATAATTTAAACTATGTATTAGCCATAACCGGTCTGTTAATAACTATTTTTAGTATGATGGCTGTTCATTCACATATTAAAGTAAAACATAACATGTATTATTTATTAAATATACTATATAGTATATCCTTTCTGATAGTTATATTTAGCAAAGATTGGTTAGTTTTCTTTGTGGCCTGGGAGCTGGTTACAATAATAACAAGCCTTATGCTTCTCTGGAAGAGTAAAGGACTGGCAGCACAATATTTTATAATTCAATTTATTGGAAGTAGTTTATTATTATTTGTTATATTATTAGCTATAAATAATGGTTATACAGAAATAATGCCGATCAAAGAGACCTGGCTGCAGAATTTATTTATACTGGGTGTAGGTATGAAAAGCGCTATTTTTGGTTTTCATTTCTGGCTTCCTTCAATATATTTACAGGCACCAGTTACTTTTAATGCTATTTCATCAGGATGGGTTGCTAAATTGGGTTTTATAACTATGTTAAAATTGATTCCTCAGGGAAATCAGTTATTATTAGTATTAGCCTTATTAATGATTTTTTATGGAGGAGTAAAGGCACTAAAGGTCTCAAACTTGAAGTTGTTATTGACTTATAGTTCTATTAGTCAGTTAGGGTATATAGCTCTTGGTATAGCAAGTGGTACTCTTTATGGGTATATAGGAAGTGTACTTCATATTGTTGCTCATGGATTAGCCAAAACCGGATTGTTTTTAGCTTGTGGTAATTTTATAAAAGAATACAGCAGTCAATGTATTTATGATTTTAAAAATGCCTGGTATAGACAGAAATTAAGCAGTTTAAGTATGGTGATTAGTTTCGCCTCATTGATGGGGATTCCTTTGCTGGCCGGTTTTAATAGTAAGTATTTAATTAAATATGGTTATCAAAATGAATTTTTATTTACGATAATTATGTATACTGCCAGTTTACTTACTGCTTTCTATTCTTTGAGATTTATATATTTGGCAATAATTAAAGATTTAATTAATAATAGAAGTAATAGTAGAGAGCAAAAATATAATTTAAGGATAGCTGAATATTTAGCTTTGGTAATAATGTCCACTTTACTTATAATAGTTGGGTTTAATGCAGAATTAATTGAATTAATTATTTCAATTGTAGAAAAAACAAAGTTTGAATATAACTTTATTAAAGGTATACTGGAGGTAGTTATATATATATTAGTTTCTTTAATTATATTAAAACAGCTAAATTGGTATAAAAATATTAAAGAAAAGTCTCCCACGCTTGACCCTATATTTGCCAGTATTAATAAATGGTTATATAATGTGGGGCGTTTTCTTTATAGAATAATAAATTTGGATTTTCAATTCCAACTTTTATGGATTCCTATATTTTTGTTAATACTGTTTTTATTAGTATGAATTTGATATTTTAGGTGGTCTATAATAATTATGAAAACAAATAATTATTAAGTTAAAGCACATCAAAAAAAGATTGTTAAAAAAATAACATTGCATTTTAAATTAATATATGCTATGATATATTTGGTTTAGTTGCACAAAAGGGTGATTTAAATGACAAAAGGACAAATAGAAGCTAAAATTAGTCAGGCAGTTACCAAATTTGAAATTGATATTATGGGACGAGGACCAAAACAGATAAACACAAGCATAGTTAGTGATTTAATAATTATTAGGCTTGAAGGTTTCTTTAGTGCTTCAGAGAAGAGACTGGCAGAGAATAATAGTGTTGAATTGATTAAGAAAGTAAGAACTTTATTATTTGAAAATGAAGAAGAGAACTTTAAAAATATTATTGAAGAAATAGTTGATAACAGGATAGTCAGCCTTCATTCTGATGTAAGTACCAAGACAGGTGAAAAAATAATTATACTTACTATGGAAGATAATTTAGAAGAAAAATTGCGTTAAATACATTGACAGACAAAAAGAAGGGTATTTTTATACCAGTCGGAAAGTAGGTCAATATTTCATTAGTGTTTAGCTGATGTGGTATTGACCTTTTTAATGTTAGTAAATTATTATAAATTTTTTATATTTAAATCCATATATTAGGGTAAATACAACAAATGAAAGGGGTAATAATAATGAATGTAGAAAAAGACTTTAAAAATATCCAGTTATCGGAGGAGGTTACTGAACTTTTATCAGAATGTCCTAGTTATGTAATAGGTAATAACGTCCAGGAGCTGGTAGACTTATCAGTTAAAGACAGAGGAGAAGATGGATGGAAACAGGTTGAGTATGATGTGCCTGGTAAAGGTAAGGTAGTTGAGGCCAAGGTTTGTAAAGTTAATAATGGAGTAGCGGCTAATTATCTAGAGCCATATATGAGGCGCCGTGATCCAGATTGTATGGCGATTGCTGATGATAAGCCTACTGATAAAACTACTTTTGCCGAAAAATATGATTTTGATTTTCAGGAGGTCAGACAGGAGACCTTTGACTGGCTGAAAAAACAGGAACTTTGTCTCTTCTTTTTTAAGACAGGGCCTGATAGTCTGGGGATGGATGCCATGGCTATAGCTCCAGCTAATGCTGGTTTCTTTGCCCTTGGCCTTGGACTTCTACAGGGTGTAATAGATACCAATGAACTAACTGATGATTTTAAGCCGGAGGCAGTTATATATGTAGCACCACCCTTTAGACATACTCATTTTGACGGAAAGCAGAGTGTTGTTCATAATAGACTGCCTGGAAATTATGAGTTGTTTAGTTATAATCTTTATCCAGGCCCAAGTGCCAAAAAAGGTGTTTATGGAACACTGATAGACTGGGGTGCCAGGGAAGATTGGGTTACATTACATTGTTCAACAGTAGAAGTTGTTACACCATATGATAATAAAATAACCATAACTCATGAGGGAGCCAGTGGTGGTGGTAAGAGTGAAATGCTGCAGGATGTACATCGTGAGAGAAATGGAAGATTACTGCTGGGACAAAATACAATTAGTGATGAGAAAATACTTCTTAATTTACCACAGGCCTGTAGTTTGCGCCCAGTTGCTGATGATATGGCTGCTGCACACCCGTCTATTCAAAATGGTAATGGTAAGTTATCTTTACTTGATGCTGAAAACGCCTGGTTTATCAGGGTTGATCATATTACAAAATACGGTACAGAACCTCATTTAGAGGAGACTACCTGTCATCCAGATACACCACTATTATTTTTAAATATTGATGCAGCACCAGATAGTACTGC
The DNA here is from genome assembly GCA_048623215.1 of Halothermotrichaceae bacterium. Lineage (GTDB taxonomy): Bacteria > Bacillota > Halanaerobiia > Halanaerobiales > DTU029 > JBMCBT01. Next base: position 891 of record JBMCBT010000074.1, on the reverse strand, counting down.
TTTAATCTGGGAACATATCGAGGATGAACCGGGTAAACCGTGTCCAAACCCTAGAGTAGTACTCCCCAGAAATATTATTACTGATGTTGATGAACCAGTTACAGTAGATATAAGGAGTTTTGGTGTGCGTACACCCCCCTGTACAAAAGAAAATCCTAGCTATGGTATCTTAGGGCTGTTCCATGTTCTACCACCAGCCTTGGCCTGGTTATGGAGATTGGTAGCACCACGTGGTTATGGTAATCCAAGTATTGTAGATACTGAGGGAATGAGCTCAGAAGGGGTAGGTTCTTACTGGCCTTTTGCTCCAGGGAAAAAAATTAAGCAGGCAAATTTATTGTTAAAGCAGATTGTAGATACACCTGAAGTTCGTTATGTTCTTATCCCCAATCAACATATTGGAGCCTGGGAGACAGGATTTATGCCAGAGTGGATTACAAGGGAATATCTAGCCAGAAGAGGCGGTGCCTGGTTTGCCGAGAATCAATTAGTCCCTGCACGTTCGCCATTATTAGGCTATGCCCTCAGGGAAGTTATGATAGAAGGTCAGAATATAGAAAAAGAATTTCTCCAGGTTGAAAAACAGGAGGAAGTAGGAGAAGCAGCTTATGATAAAGGTAGTCAGATAATATATAACTTCTTCAAAAAATACTTGGAACAATTTAACAAACCAGAACTAAATCCTCTGGGTAAAGAAATAATAGAATGCTTCCTATCTGATGGGAGTGTTCATGATTATATCTCTTTAATTGATTCTAAACCTATTATTAGCAAACAATAATAAATTAAACAGACAAATAGAGGTCAACATCACAGTTATTTATACAGTGGTGTTGATCTATGTGTGCCTCGTAAATACAGGAAACAGTAGGTGTAAATCCTACCCACGCT
>JBMCBT010000073.1:0-6318 GCA_048623215.1 Halothermotrichaceae bacterium | reverse complement strand
CTTTTCATAAAATAAACCTCCCTATCTATTCAAGACCATTTTCCAGAAAACTTTTTTAGAAATTCGATAAATAACACAAATCCAGATAGAAGAATACACAATCGCATAAATTATTTCCCAGGTATCAATAGAAATAATTTAAATTTTCAAGTGCAGTCAGTTTATTAAAATAATATGGTAGTTCAAAAGAAACTCCAATATGTTCATAGTAGTTTCGCCCCCACTGCTTAATTTCCTTATCTAAAACTTCCACACTCCCCTGATAGTCATTAATTAACCCGGTTAAAATTTTTTGAGTTGTAGTTTTACCGGCTCCGCTTGGTCCTAAAAACCCAAATATTTCACCTTCTTTTACCTCAAAATTCAGCCCTGAAACAGCCGCGTTCTTTGAATTATTATAAAAATAAGATACCTCCCTGACTCTAATCACTATTTAATTCATCCCTCCCTCTCAAATAAAGTTGTAACCTGTGCAGGCTTCCCTTTTCCAGTTAATTACATTTACAAAATCCTTATCTTGATATACCCTATACTTAGTTCATCTAATTAGCTTTGTTTTGTATAATATAGCAATAAATGTTAATACTAAAAACATATTAAATAAAAACAGGGGGAATAAATTTCATGAGAATTCCTGATCATATAGGTATCATCCCTGATGGTAATAGACGATGGGCAGAAAATAATGGTCTTACAAGGGAGAAAGGTTATAAAAAGGGTTTAAACCCTGGCTTAAAATTATATAAGATATGTACAGAATTAGGTGTAAAAGAACTTAGTTATTATGGTTTTACAACAGATAATACTAAACGCCCTAAATACCAGTATAAAGCATTTGCCAGGGCATGTATTGATGCAGTTAAACTGATTTCATCTGAAGATGCTGAACTAAGGGTCATAGGTAATACAAAGTCACCTATGTTTCCTGAAGAACTGCTTCCATATATAGAACGAAAAACATTTGGTAAAGGCGGAATAAAAATAAACTTCCTGGTTAATTACGGCTGGCACTGGGATTTGTTAAATTTATATCGGGCAAAAAACAAAAACAATTTAAAAACACATCTCTGTTCAAATGACGTTTCCCGAATAGACCTCATCATACGCTGGGGTGGTAGGAGAAGGCTCAGCGGTTTTCTTCCAGTTCAGTCAATTTATTCTGATTTTTTTGTAATTGATGACTACTGGCCTGATTTTAAACCTGAACATCTTTATCAGGCATTAGACTGGTATAGTAAACAGGATATTACTTTAGGTGGTTAAAATTATATTATCTTAATATTATATTTTAAAATATCATAATATTTCACTTTGTTCTCCAGATAAACAATATTATTATTTATCTTTTTGCAGTCTCTGAACAGCCCATTTGCCGGTCAAAGCAGCTACTGGTAATCCACCGGGAGACATTAACCACTGCCCTGCCATATATATATTATTTATATCTTTGATTTTACCATTATGCCTAAGCTGTTTTCCTTCTGGCGTCAATCCAAAAGACATCCAGGAACCTTTATATGCTCCACAGTAACGCTCATAAGTTACAGGTGTTGCTATATCAAGTTTCTTAACAGATTCAAGAATATGATTTCTTGTTTGTAGATCTATACCAACAGTAGGTTCATCCAGTATTATCAAATCAGGTTTATGGGCTATCGAACAGGCTATATTCAACCTTCTTTTCATTCCACCTGAATATTGTCTGGGATATTGATTGCGTTTCTCCCATAAATTTGTAAATTCTAATGATTTCCTAACTCTTTTTTTAAGTAAATTTCCCTTAATATAGGTGAAAATATTGGAAGTGACAATAGGCTAATTCAAAGATTACATTTGTCATAAATATAATTAATTAACATAACTTGACCTGATTTAAAATTTAGTATAAAATAGATAGTAATTTAAAAGGTGATGGAGCTCACCTGTAACCATTGTTATAAACAATTAATGGCTCCTATTCAGATAACGGAATTATTGTATCTGAATAGGGGCCTTTTTTCATTTGAAAGGAGAATGTATTATGGCATTTAGTCTGGCATTAATTATTTTAATTGGACTTCTTTTTAACAGGTCTTTTGACAAAATTAATCTTCCTGGTTTGCTGGGGATGTTACTGACAGGAATCCTCCTGGGTCCATATGGTTTTAATCTAATCCACCAGGATATTCTAACCATTTCCCCTGGTCTAAGAAAAATAGCACTGATAGTTATTTTAATCAGAGCAGGATTAGGTATTGAAAAAGAAACACTTAAAAAAGTAGGGATTCCTGCTATCAAACTCAGCTTTATTCCCGGTCTATTGGAAGGTTTCACAATTATACTTATCTCTATATATTTTTTGCGTATTTCCTGGATAGAAGCTGGTATGCTTGGATTTATAATAGCTGCTGTTTCTCCAGCTGTAGTTGTCCCTCAGATGCTTAATCTAATGGATAAAAAACGCGGGAGTAAAAAGGGTGTTCCTACTCTAATTTTAACCGGAGCTTCAATTGATGATGTAATAGCCATTACCATCTTTTCCACCTTTTTAGGCCTCTATGGTGGAAAACAAGTTAATATTTTGTATAATTTATTAAGTATACCTCTATCAATTGCTACTGGAATTATCCTGGGGGCTATTATAGCCTTTATCCTTCTTTATATTTTTAAAAAATATCATATTAGAGATACCAAAAAGGTTCTCTTAATTCTAAGTGCAGCAATATTGATGACCAGTCTGGAAAACTATCTGAAAGATATTATCCCCATTGCTGCCCTGCTGGGAATTATGGTAATAGGCTACATTTTACAGGAAAAATATAAGATAGTTGGTGAACGGATGTCAGTAAAATTTAATAAAATCTGGGTCTTTGCTGAGATTATGCTTTTTGTCCTGGTGGGAGCAGAAGTAAATATCTATCTGGCTCTGGAAACAGGACTATTCGGTTTAGCTATTATTTTTATAGGGCTGCTTTTTAGGGGAATTGGTGTATTATTATCTTTAGTTGGTACTGAGCTTAACTTAAAAGAAAGGATTTTCTGTATTATTGCCTATACACCTAAAGCTACTGTTCAGGCAGCCATCGGTGCTGTTCCACTAGCTGCTGGAGTTAAATCCGGCGAGATCATTTTAGCTCTAGCTGTCCTGGCAATTGTTATAACCGCTCCTCTGGGAGCTGCCGGTATCAAGTTGGCAGGAACCCACTGGCTTTCAGATGATTCTAAATTTATAGATGAGAAAAGTTTCTAGCTTTTATGCTATTTATTTTTTCTTCTATACTATCTGCACCAACTATTTCTGTTACCATTGCCGTACATTTTGCTCCCTTTTCTATAACAGTTTCAATATTATCTTCTTTAATTCCCCCAATAGCTACAAAAGGAATATCGATATTCTTTACCACATAATCAAGATACTCCAGGCCAACGGGGTCGCAGACATCTGCTTTGGTTTTTGTCTTAAAAATAGGTCCTACACCGATATAATCAGCACCTCCTGCTGCCGCCTTTTCAGCCTGTACTGGAGAGTGAGTTGATAAACCTATGATTTTATCATTGCCGATTAGTTTCCTAACTACTTCTATTGGTAAATCATTCTGGCCAATATGTACCCCATCAGCTTTTACTGCCAGAGCCAGGTCTACATTATCATTTACTATAAAACACGCTCCTGCCCTTGCAGTCATCTTTCTTATCTTTATACACTCATTATATTTTTCAAACATATCTTTTTCTTTTTCTCGATACTGTATTATTTTTATACCCGCTTTTAACATGCTTTCCACAACCTCTATATTACCTCTACCTTTAGAATATTTTTCAGCAGTTAAACAATATATATTGTTATGAAAAAGTTCACTAACTTCCACAAGCTATCCCTCCTCCATGACATAATTAAGTATAATATCAGCTTCCTTGGCTGCAGTAATATTTACTTTTGGTGAAATAGGTGGTGTTTTTTTACTAGCTTCTGTCTGCATATCTCCCACTATATAAGAAGTTTTATTCATTTTTCTTATTTTAATCTGATCACTATTCCCCCAGCCGGATAGACCTGAGGCTGATACCAATAATTTTTCAGTATTCAGATAGGTATTTACAATCATTTTTTTGCTGGATACATTATCAAAAGCCTCTACTATAATCTGACAGCTGTCAAATATTTTTTCAATATTAGCCTCTGTTAACTTTTTTTCATAAACTTCTACTTCTATATCTGGGTTTATTTTTAATAAATTTTCTTTCAATGCTTCAACTTTAGCCATGCCTACCTGGTCATAAAAGTAAAACTGGCGATTCAGATTAGAATATTCGATTTTATCAAAATCCGCAATCACAAATTTCTTAAACCCTGCTCTAACCAGATTAAAAGCACAATTAGACCCTAAGCCTCCAGTACCACCTATACCAATGGTATATGATTGTACTTTTCTTAACTTTTCTTTACCAATTAGTTTAAGTAATTCTTGTTCAAAGGAATTCATTAAAAACCTCCTGTGTTAATTAATTTTAAAAATGCTTTCCTGTATTTAGCTAAATAAAAATGAAATTTCATTTTTTTATATAATTATTATATTTAAAACTGATGCCAGTCTTTAAATACAGGTTGGTAGTTTTTTTCCATTAATAGCCGTCTAATTTCTTCTAAGCTCCTGGTATCAGCTATTTCAAATTGAGCTGTTCCTGCTTTCTTGGTATATCCACCTACATAAGTAGATGATTCTGCGGATATCTTGGTTATACCCAGAGGTAAAAGGTTATCTCTGGTTTTAGCTGCTTCTCTTGTAGAAAGATTAAGTCCAACTCTGGGCATAAACAATCTATAGGCCAAAATAAGTTGAACAAGAGCTTTATCATCTACCATCACTTCTGTATTAAAACTTCCCAGATGGGGTCTTAGCCTGGGAACAGATATACTTATTTCAGTTTCTATATATTTATACTGCAGATAAGCTGCATGTAAGCCCGTAAAAAATCCTTCTCTGCGCCAGTCATCCAGCCCCAGAAGTGCTCCTATATTTACTCTTCTTATTCCAGCCTTACAGCCTCTTTCCGGCCCATTTAATCTATAAAGATAATTTTTTTTTGGCCCGCTGATGTGAACTTGATCATAAATCTCTTCATTATATACTTCTTGATATAAAGTTAAACCATCAACTCCCGCTTGAATTAACTCCTGATATTCATTAACCTTAAGTGGATATATTTCTACTGCAACAGAAGGAAAATACTCCTTAAGAATAATAACCGCTTCTTTAATATAGGAGACCGGGCTGTGCTTACGGGATTCCCCTGTTAAAATTAATATATCTTTTATCCCCTTTTCAGCCAGAGCTATTCCCTCTTTTCTAATCTCAGTTAAGGATAATTTCCTGCGTGAGCATTTATTAGTAACATTAAAACCACAATAAGCACAATTATTTACACAATAATTGGCTATATATAATGGTGCATAAAGAAAAATAACTCTACCGAAGTTTTGTATTGTTAATCTCCTGGCTTTTTGAGCCATAACTTCCAGATATTCCTCCGCCTGAGGTGCCAGTAGAATCATAAAATCCTTTACAGATATTTTATCTTTGTTCAGAACCTCTTCTATATCCTTTTTTTCTACCTTTGTATAAACTTTTTTGAAATTAATATTTTTAAAAGCTTTGTATCTATTATAAAAACTCATCACTATCCCTCTTTCAATTTGCCTGATTAAACCTTCTTTCTCTTTACTCTGCTAAAACAGCAAAATAATAAGGTATAAAGCTTAAGACATTTCCACACTACTCCTGTAAAAATCCGGTTAAAGGTGAAGAAGCTTCTGCATATTTCTTTACAGCTCCTGGGCCAGATAAAAATGCTTTTCTCCCTGCTTCAACCGCCTGCCCAAAAGCCTCAGCCATTAATACAGGATGAGCAGCAGTTGCTATAGCCGTATTTACCAAAACCGCATCTGCCCCTATTTCCATAGCTTCTGCAGCATGTGACGGGCGTCCAATACCGGCATCAACAATAATCGGTAAATTTGTTTCTTCAAGTAAAATCTCTATAAAATCTTTAGTTCTTAAACCACGATTTGTTCCAATCGGTGCCCCCAGAGGCATAATTGAAGCAGCCCCGGCTTCTTCTAATCTCCTGGCTGTCATCAAATCAGGGGTTACATAAGGCATAACGATAAAACCATCATCAGCAAGTATTTCTGCAGCCTTGATTGTTTCCTGATCATCAGGCAGTAAGTATTTATTATCTGAAATAACCTCTATTTTAACCCAATTACCACAGCCAGCCTCCCTGGCAATCCGGGCAATTCTTACAGCTTCTTCAGCAGTCCGCGCCCCGGATGTATTT
>JBMCBT010000072.1:0-6573 GCA_048623215.1 Halothermotrichaceae bacterium | reverse complement strand
CCCCTACCTCTGTCCGCGGAAACTTTTTCATAAACATCACTCCATTCATTGATATCGTTACGTCAAATTTTACCCCATTTTTAAGGGTAATAAAGTTTATCTATCATTATGAGGTCGGGAATCTCTATAAAAAGAAGGAATCCATCCCCCTGAGCTAGTAGGTATTAATTGGAAGATCACATACTCACTATACCCAGAAAGGAAGGGAATCGTAAGTATGTTTTCTCGAAAACTACCTAATTTCCTGCTTAAACCTATTTTAAATTTAATTTTGTATCTATATTTGATAGTTGCCCTTACTGTGGCTATGCTCTTAGTCGGGAAAAAGAACGCAAAAACTCTGGGCTGTTTCTCTAGCTCATAGGTTAGCACTAATAATTCCTGAACTGTCAAAACATCGTGATGCTAAAGCTGCTATCACAATACCCTTCTTTCCTACACCATAAGATTCCTTACCAAGGTGATCATCTAAAACACGATATATCAGGTTTTTTCCTGATATAATATCTTCCAACTATTTCATCAACAACAACTGCATCAGTTACACTACTACTACCCAGTTGAGCACCGACTATTTTACCGGCTAAGTCATCTTTGTTTTCAATATTTGATTCTTCAGCTACTACAATAATCTGTCTGTTTTTACTACTATTTTACTTTATTACTTTAACATTGTAAAGTGAAAAAGATTATTTTATCAGGCATTTTTTTAATTTTCATTATTATTACAAAAATTTTTGAAAATAGTTCATGCAAATTAATTGACAAATGCTATCAAAGATACCTTAAGTAAAAACGACAGCTACAAAAAGCTGCCGTTTGTGTAGTAAGTTTTTATTCAAGATATTAAGATATTACTCTTTATGTGTACAGATCACTCTTTAACAAAAATCAATCTACTTCTTTAATTCTAGTTAATACTTCTTCAATATCTGGTAATTCAGGAATATCATATTCCTTTACCCAGATGACTTCACCACTTTCATCCAGTAAAATATTAACTCTACCTGAAATTCCATCTTCATCAATAAAAATATCTAGCTCTTTTGCTAATTTACCATGAGGCCAGAAATCTGAAATAATCTTTAACATTTGCAGTCCCATGTCTTCAGCCCAGGCTTTTTTACTTGGTACAGGGTCAACATTTATACCCAATGGTATTGTATCATTTTTCATAAAAGCATCGTAATTATCTTCCAGAGATTGCATTTGTTTTGTGCATACACCTGTCCAGGCTAATGGATGAAATGAAAGTAATATTTTTTTACCTTTCAAATCTTCCAGTTTTACTAAATCGCCATTCTGATCCTTTAAATTAATTTGTTTTAGCTTTTCACCAATATTAATAGTCATTTATATCACCTCTTATTAGTAATTGTTATTGTTATTATAATAACATACATTTTTGCCCAAATCAAACAGTTTACCCTTTCGCCACTTCAAATTATATTTATCAAGATAATTTCACTATGACATTATCACAAGATAATCACAAAGAATTTATAAAACTATTGACAAAATAAATTTAATAACATATAATAATTGCAACAAGCATATATTAAATAAAATACTATGAACAGGGAAAGTAATTAACCCATTTTTGCTTAAGCGAGCCGGGAACTGGTGAGAGCCTGGTAGTAAAAAGATTAATGAAGTTCCCCTGGGAGTTATAAGCTGAATTAAGTAGGTGAAATCGGCTGCCGACCGTTATCCTGGCAGGTTATCGAAATATATTAGTAAAAATATATTTCTGTGGCTGTAAAAGTAGGTATTATAGATATCTAATAGGATGGTACCGCGAGAACATAACCCTCGTTCCTTATATGGAACGGGGGTTTTTTGATTATTTATAAAGCAAAGTTTTATCAATGCAAATGTTTAGTACCTTATCTCCTATACCATATATCTAAATTACTAAAATTATAGCCAGAAAAAAATAATTAAAAAGGAGCGGATTATTTATGATAGTTGTTATGAAAAAAGAAACAAAGAAAATGGCTGTAAATAAAGTACAGGAAAGAATTCAAGATTTGGGTTATCAACCTCATATTATTCAGGGAGAAAGTAAAATAGTTATTGGAATTGTCGGTAATATAAATCGGCGTAAGATTCGTAATGCACTGGGTAGTTATAAAGAAATTGATCGCTTGGTTCCTATACAGGAACCATATAAACTAACAAGTAAGTCATTTAAAGATACTCCTTCAGAAGTTACTATTAATGAAGATATTACTATTGGTGGTCAAGAAATATTAATCATGGCAGGCCCCTGTTCTGTCGAAAGTGAAGAACAGATAATAAAAACTGCAAAAGCAGTTAAAAAAGCCGGGGCTAAAATTTTAAGAGGGGGAGCATTCAAACCCAGAACATCTCCTTACAGTTTTCAAGGGCTTCAGGAAGAAGGACTTAAACTTCTTCAAAAAGCTTCGGAGGAAACAGGTTTAAAAGTAATAACGGAAGTCATGAAACCTGATGATGTAGAAAAAATCGCACGTTATACAGATATCTTCCAGATTGGTGCCAGAAATATGCAAAATTTTGATTTGCTCAGAGAAGTTGGAGATGCTAATATACCAGTAATGCTAAAAAGGGGAATGAATGCAACCTATGAAGAGTTTTTAATGGCCGCTGAGTATATAATGTCTGAAGGGAATTATAATGTTATTCTTTGTGAAAGAGGTATTAGAACTTTTGAAAATTATACCAGGAATACCCTTGACCTGGTAAGCATACCAGTACTAAAAAAATTAAGTCATTTGCCAGTTATAATTGACCCCAGCCATGGTACTGGGCATTGGACTCTGGTAGGGTCAGCTGCAAAAGGTGCTGTAGCTATGGGGGCAGACGGTCTTATAATTGAGGTTCATCCTGAACCAGAAAAAGCTTTCAGTGATGGTCAACAATCACTAAAACCTGAAACATTTTCAAACCTTATTAATGAATTAAAAGCAATAGCCAGAGCTACCGGTAAAAAATTATAAAAAATATCTGCCCACAGTTACCCACAGACTGTAAAAAAATACTTTCTAGCAAAATAATAACAGGTGGTTCCCGTATTATAGAAACCACCTGTTTTTACCATTCTAAACAAAAATAATAATCATTTTATATTTATGTAGATAAGTTATACAACCACTTATCATTAAAACAAATTTCTATATAACTTCATGTTTTTAGTCTAAAACAAATCCTGATTTTAATAATTCAATACAGGTATCAACTACATTTTTATCATATAATTTTCCTCTATTAGTTTTTAATTCGGAAACTACTTTTTTAACTTCGAGAGGCAGCTTATATGGTCTATGAGACAACATTGCTTCAACAACATCAGCAACCGCCAGTATTTTAGCCGCCGGTCTTATTTCTTTGCTTTTTAAGCCGTGAGGATATCCTGAACCATCTAATCGTTCATGGTGTTGTAAGACAATTTTTGCAACTGTATTATCTACTTCTAACATTTCTAAAATATTAAAACTCATCTGTGGGTGTTTTTTTACTAGCTTAAATTCCTCCTGAGTAAGTCTGCCTGGTTTGTAAAGAATATCGGTAGGTATATCGATTTTCCCAAGATCATGTAATAAGGCTGCTTGCTGTAATATTTTTAAAGTTTTATTTTTTAAATTAATTTTTTTACCAATTGCATAAGATATTTTACTGACACGTTTCTGGTGGGAAATAGTGTAAATATCTTTAAAACCTATTAAGGAAAGTATACTCTTTGTTTCTTTATTAATATCTATATATATACTTTTTTTTGTTTGTATATCTTCTTTTATATCCATAAATATTTTGTAGTTCAGCCTGTTCTGATTCTTATATTTGTTTTCATAATTTAAACATTCAGTATGACACATTATTTCCCACCATCCTTTCTTTAAACTACTAACTTAATTTAATATTAACTTTTTATTCCTTATTATGATGTGACCTGTATCACATCATAATAAAATATTGACAATATATATTTTATAATTCTTTCAGGGCTCTCTAATTTTATGTTTATGGTATATACCTTAAATTAATTATTTTGAATGTATTTAGTTAATACATTATATAGTGGTTTATATAAAAGTATTACCAATATAAAATTAGATGCACAATGGATAATATCAAAGGGTATCCCTCTAATCCAGTATGAAATACCATATGCTGTACCGTAAAAAAAAGATTCAACAACAGCAAAGAACAAACCATAAAACAAACCAAAGATAGCTGCCAGGGCTGCATATCCATATTCTGATTTAACTGTCTTCTGAATGAAAGCGGTTATTATAATTAATAAAGACCAGATTATATAATAACCTAAAAGCCAGGTAGAAAAACCATAGATTAAAACTTCAGTAGTAGAAAATATAACCGAGGCCATTATACTACGCTTTAATCCAAAAATAACTGTATATACTATCAACAACAGTGTCACAATTTCAATATTTGGTAGATAACTTAATGCTAACTTACCTGCTGTCAGTGTTGCGCTGAGTATACCTATAAGAGCTACATCTTTTACCCTCATTTTACCACGTCTTCAATTCAATTTTATATATATCTCCATCTTTTATAGGTAATTCTTCAACCCCTACTTCAGCATCTTTTCCATTAACAGATATATTAAAGAATTCATTTTCTCCTGTATCAGCTGTGTAATCCATAAGACCAACAAGCATTGCACCAAAGTCAGATTCTTTAAATGATACTCCCAATTCCTTTTCATTTTCTTTGAGTAATTCATATAAAAATTCATGATCAGTATTATAATCCATAGCTTTATTAATATCCTGATTGTCAATTATAACCTCAAGTGTTACTGTTTTTTGTCCGGCAACACTCTGTGGAGCCAGATATCGTTGATAGGCAAACAAGCCTAGCCCAGCAATGATTACAACCAACATTATTATCAATATTTTATTTTTAATAGATTTATCCATTATATTTCTCCCCTTTTTTTAAAATATTCTTTCCGTTCTTTTTTCTGTTTTCATAATGTTTTTCATGTCAGTTATTCTAAGGTTAATAAAAATACTACAAAAAAACTTCCAACCTACAGAAAGTTGGAAGAGAGTAATTTGCTATACCAGTATGTTATAGATAACCACTAAAATAATACGGCATATACCATAACACCCCCCATTATCCCGTGAGAATACGGTGTCTTAGTACAGGCAGGTCTTCCGGCTCAGTATGTGTCGCAATAGGCTGCACCTTCCCGGTTTCCCAGTGGTTTCAACAACCTAGATATACCTTACGGCGGCGGGACCGCACAGGTTTTTCACCTGTTTCCCATTTTAATGTGATTTGCACAAATTTACTATAACATAAAAATATGCAAACACAACCTCTACTAGCTATTTTCTTATATATGTATCATATAATATTTATAATAACAATACAACAAATATTATAAATAAATTTATTTAATAGTCCACAGGCTTCATAAAGATTATCTGATTGTAAATTTGCCCTGTTTAAATTCAGGTGGTAAAATTATAAATATAGGAGGGGTTATGATCATGAAAATATTTTTAACAGGAGGAACAGGTTTTATTGGATCTTATGTTGTAATGGAATTAATAAATAAAGGACATCAGGTAAGCATTCTGGCCCGGAACCCTGAGAAAGTCAGCGGCTTTCTGCAAAAAAATTCTGAAAGTAATTTTAATACAAATTACATTGAATTAATACACGGCACCTTATCTGATAAAAATATTATTAAAAATGCTCTTAAAGGTAAGGATGTCTGTATTCATATAGCTCTGGGCTGGGGAGATAAAGCAGTCGAAATGTTAAAAGCTGATACATTACCATCAGTATACATATTTGAAACGGCTGCCGAATTAGGAGTTAATAATATTATTTACACCTCATCAACAGCAGCAGTTGGTGAAACCAGTTCTATAATGAATGAAAAAACTACTACCAGGCCTATAGATTTTTATGGGGCAACTAAAGCAGCTACAGAAGGCTATCTGATGCCAATGGCAGATAATTATAATATCCGCTGTAATATTATTAGACCTGGATATACTTTCGGCAACCCTGTTGTAGAAGGAGCAGCTACTCAACCTGACCAGAGATTTCATGAAATTGTTAAAGCTGCTAAAAACAATAAACCAATAAAACTTATTAAACATGACGGCACTCAATTTATCTGGGCAGGTGATTTAGCCAAAATTTATTCTGCTTTGTTAACTTCCAGCCATAACCGCCAGGTATTCTTCGGGCTCAGTAGTACCTTTATAACCTGGAAAGAAATCGCACAATATGCTGTAGACTATCTAAGCTCATCCAGCAGAATAATCCTTGAAGACAAAGGCTGGACAAAAAACGATGCTTTCTATGATGTTTCCAAAATAAAAAAGGAATTTGGCTTTAAATTTAACGCCAGAAATAAAATAAAAGAACATATAGAATATTTAGCTGCAATTATATAAATTAATACTTGAAATACTCTTTACCACTATTTTTAACTTTGAATAGGCTAAGCGTCCTTTTTTTACAGGCCGCTTTATTCATACATTCAACTCCCGTTACTAAAAATGGAGCAACAGAATCCTGTAGTACTATTATTATAAA
>JBMCBT010000071.1:0-6733 GCA_048623215.1 Halothermotrichaceae bacterium | reverse complement strand
GGGATAGAATAATCGATGAATATCATCAGCATTATCCAGAATATGGTTTTATAAATAATAAGGGTTATGGTACAAAGGAACATATTCAAGCATTAAAGGAATATGGGCCTACCAGTATACACAGATATTCCTTTTCTGTAGTAAATAAATATGCATATAAAAATTATTATAAAATGATGAAAAATATTGATAATGTTGCAAATCTAAAAAAACTGGCTGAACAGATAAAAAAACAGGGTGTTTTTAATAAAAAACAGCTATATAACCTAAGACAATTATATAAACGAAAATACAATTTGCTGGATAAAAGTTCTTAATTTTAAATGACTGGATAAAAGTTATTAATTTTGAGGAAAAGCTGTTTATTATGAAAGAGTCTATAATTAGTTAGTGGTATAATTAAATATATTTTTTTACAAATAATAAAGGCAGTTCGCAAAATCCTGCTTTATCAAAACTAAGGAGATGATTAATTATGAAAAAAGAAACAAGGAGAATTGTTCAGGGAGCCCTGATTGCGTCTATTTATGTTGTTATTACATTGGCTTTATCACCATTTGCTTATGGAATGATTCAGGTTAGAATTAGTGAAGCATTGACATTACTACCGTTTTATTTGGGGAGTTGGTCTGCTGTAGCTTTATGGATAGGCTGTATGATTGCTAACTTTGGAAGTCAGGCAGGTATAATAGATATTATATTTGGTGCTTTAATTACACTTATAGCTGGACTTTTGACTGCCAGAGCACGAAATAAAGTTGAAGCAGGTATTTATCCTGTCCTGTTAAATGCATTCGGCATAGGAGCGATATTATATTATACTTTAGGCCTACCTTTCTGGCTTAATGTATTATATGTAGGGCTTGGACAATTTATTTCTGTTTATATTATTGGGATACCTTTATTTACTTATCTTAATAAAAAAATAAATCTCAAAAAGTTAATTGATTAACTTAACCTAAATTAATTTTGTAATGGGAGTGTTAAACATGAATATTACTGAATGGATTTTTCTGATTTTACCGACTGTAATTATTGTTATAGCTCTAAACAAAATATCAAAAATGAAGAAATGGGATAATATACATTACAGTAAGAGTATTAAACAGAGTAAATATCTTAAATACAGTTTATATATTATTATTATTATTAGTGTAGTTAATATTACATATTATACTGTACAAGGTGTTTTTACTTTCAAAATATTAAAATTTCCGATTTTAATTATAGCAGCTGTATTATATATCTATATTAGTTATAATTACAAATTTAAAATCACTGAACACGGGATTGTATATACAGATAATTTTTTTGAATGGGATGCTATAGAAAGCTATGAATGGGATAAAGATACTCTTATTTTAAATTTAAAAGGTAAAAAAATACCAAGAAGTTTGATAAATTTAGATTTAGGTGAAGAGGATAAAGAAAAAGTTGAAAGTTTAATTAAGGATAGAATAGGATAAATATATTTGACATTCTTAAAAATATATATTTTCCAGTAACTATTTCATTAAAAGAATAATTGTAAATTATAAAAAGAATAAACATGTTGACAAGAAATAACAGTTATTATATAATAAGTCCAACATATAAATATTTCCTTTTTAAATTGGTCCGGTGAGTCCAGAAAAGGAAAATAAGTTAGTAATAAAAAATATAGAATATTTGTATAATATAATTAAAAAATATATTAATTATTTCTATATAAATTATTATTAATTATGGATAACTCTGCCGGACGGCAGAGGTTTTTTTATATAAATATATAAACTGACAATATTTCTGAATTATAGTATAGTAATATGGAAAACTGATTCCAAATAAGGGGGAATGATAATGAGAGTTAAAGAAAAACTGATTACTGCACTGGATACATCTAAAGAAAAAAGGTTAATAGAATTAGTAAATAATCTTGAACAAAATGTAGAAGTTTTTAAAATTGGCCTTGAGCAGTATTTAGCCAGTAGGGGTAAGGCCCTGGATTTATTAAAGGAGAAAAATAAAAAAATATTTCTTGATTTAAAGTTTCATGATATACCTAACACCATGGCCGCTGCAGCCCGTAATGCTGTTCGTGAAGGTGTCTGGATGATGAATATTCATATTACCGGTAAAGAAGCGATGAAATGGGTGATGGAAGCAGTAACAGATGAAGCAGCAAAACTGGGTGTAGATAGACCTCTGGTAATTGGAGTAACAGTTCTTACTTCACTGGATGATAAGGACCTTAATGACCTGGGAATAAATGTTACGACAGAAGAATTGGTGATAAAAAGAGCAGCATTAGCTAAGTCAGCTGGACTGGATGGAGTTGTTTCATCACCAAGGGAAGCAGCTAAAATAAAAAAAGCATGTGGAAATGAGTTTATTACTGTCTGTCCTGGTATCAGACCTGAATGGTCTGTTAAAGGAGACCAGAAAAGAATCATGCCTCCTGCAAAAGCTCTGGAAGTAGGTGCTGATTATTTGGTAGTAGGTCGTCCTATTAGAACGGCAGATAATCCGGCTCAGGCAGCAGATAAAATAATTAAAGAAATGGAGGAAGTAAAATGATAAAAAGAAAAGAGATAATTAAGGATTTAAAAGAAACGGGTGCTTTGCTTAACGGACACTTTTTATTATCTTCTGGACTTCACAGTGAAGCATATGTACAATGTGCCTCCTTATTAAAATATCCAGGATTTGCTGAAAAATATGGTAGTGCTCTAGCTGAAAAAGTAAAAAAGTATAAGCCGGAAATAGTTGTCGGCCCTGCTCTGGGGGGAGTAATTGCAGCATATGAAGTGGCAAGATCACTGGGTCTTCCAGGAATATTTGCTGAAAGAAAAAATGGGATTATGATGCTTAGAAGAAATTTTGAGATTAAACCTGGACAAAAGGTACTGGTTGTAGAAGATGTAGTTACTACTGGAGGTTCTGTGAAAGAAGTTATAGAAGTGATAAAGAAAAACAAAGGAGAACTTGTAGCTGTAGCTTCAATTATAGATAGAAGTGCTGGTGATGCTGAATTTGGTGTACCTTTTGAGTCACTGGTCGATATAAACTTTGATGTTTATGACTCTGGTAGATGTCCTTTATGTGAAAAAGGAACAAAAGCAGTAAAACCAGGCAGTCGGGAGTAATTTAGAAAACACAGGCAATATATAGAAAAAGAAGATAATATAGGAACTATATCATTTGTTGATCCAGATAAAAGTTATATTATTAAAATTTCTATTGACTTCGTAAATATCATTTGTTATCATAAGGTTGTATTAATTAAAACTAAAAAGGTACCTCATATAATCGTAGGAATATGGCCTACAAGTCTCTACCGGATAGCCGTAAACTATCTGACTATGAGGGAAGTGTACCTAGGTTTCCGCAGTTTATATTGTATTTACTCCGTTATTTATGGTGTAAATGACTTATAATCTGGCAGGTCCAAGCGGTACAGATATTAATTTAAATATTACACCGAAGGGATAAAAGCCCAGGCGGGGAGGTTCTACCTCATTAAAGTAGAGTCTACCCTTCTGGGCATTTTTATATTTTAAGATTTTTCAGACAATTCAAGGAGGAGTATTATGAAAGTTTTAGTAGTTGGTAGTGGTGGTCGTGAACATGTATTAACCTGGAAATTAACACAGAGTAATAAAGTTGATAAAGTTTATACTGCTCCAGGTAATGCAGGAACTGAGAAAATAGCGGAAAATGTAAATATTGATATTATGGATCTTGAGGGATTAATAAGATTTGTTAAAAATGAAAAGATTGATATGACTTTTGTCGGGCCTGAAGCACCACTGGTTACTGGAATAGTTGACCGCTTTAAAAAAGAAGGCTTAAAAGTATTTGGGCCAACTCAGGATGCAGCACAGCTTGAGGGCAGTAAAGTATTTTCAAAAAGACTTATGAAGGATTATAATATCCCAACAGCAGAGTATGAAGTTTTTACTGAGCCTCAAAAAGCTGTTACATATATAAAAGAACAAGGGGCACCTATTGTGGTTAAAGCCGAAGGGCTGGCAGCAGGGAAAGGTGTAATAGTTGCCGAGTCTGTAGAGGAGGCAGTTGAAGCTGTAGAGTCTATCCTTGTTAATGAAAAATTTGGACAGGCTGGTGAAAGAATTGTAGTTGAAGAATATCTTGATGGAGAAGAGGCAACAGTGTTGGCTTTTGTTGACGGTAATTCTATAATTCCAATGCTTCCTTCACAGGATCATAAACCCGCTTATGATAATGACAAAGGACCAAATACTGGTGGAATGGGTGCATATGCTCCAGCACCAATAATTACCGATGAATTGATGGATAGTGTTTATAAAAATATTTTACATCCAACTGTAAAAGCTCTCAAACAGGAAGGAATTAGCTATAAAGGTGTTCTTTACTGTGGCTTGATGATAAAAAATGGAGAAGCTAAAGTACTTGAATATAATGTAAGATTTGGTGATCCAGAAGCACAGGTAGTTTTACCACTTTTAAAAACTGATTTAATTGATATTGCTGAAGCAGTAATCTCTGGTAATCTAGATGATATAGAAATAAACTGGTATAATAAAAAGGCACTCTGTGTAATTATGGCCTCAGGTGGTTATCCAGTAAATTATAAAAAAGGGAAAAAAATTACAGGAATCGATAAAGTAAATAATGATAAAGATATGATAGTCTTTCAGGCTGGTACAGCTGTTCGAGATAGTAATCTTGTAACAAATGGTGGTAGAGTGCTGGCAGTCACAGCACTGGATGATGATTATAAGTCAACTATTGAAAAAGCTTATAATGGTGTAGCAAAAATTAATTTTGCTGATGCTCATTATCGTACTGATATCGGTAGAAAGGCTTTAGATAAAAAAATCTAATAGAATTTTTGAATTTAACTTATGAATAAATATCTAATAGCAAGACCTTAATTAAGTAAAGAAAATCTATCAATAAAATGCAAATGCAAATGAAATAAGGGGTGTCTACATGTCTAATAATTTTGACAGAACAAAGCAGAAAATCGGCATTATCGGCGGCGGCCAACTAGGAAAGATGATGATTCTGGAAGCTCAAAAGATGGATATTTATACAATTATAATTGATCCGACAGCTGACTGTCCTGCTGATAGTATTGCTAATGAACATATAATAGCTGATTTTGATGACGAAAAAGCTATTAGAAGCCTGGCAGAAAAGTGTGATGTAATAACCTATGAGTTTGAACATATTGGAGTTAAGGTATTAAAAGAATTAGAATCTGAAGGATATAAAGTTTATCCAACAGCAGCAAGCCTGGAAACAATTCAAAATAAATTTACTCAAAAAACTACTTTATTAAAAGAAGAAATACCTGTTCCCGATTTTATTCAGGTGAAAAATATAGAAGATATTATTTCTGCAGGAGAAAAATTAGGATACCCAATGATGTTAAAAAGCTGTACTGGTGGATATGATGGTAAAGGCAATGTGGTGATAAAAGGCCAAAACAGTGTTAAAAACGCTTATTACAAATTAGGTGCGGGTAAACATCCATTGATGGTTGAAAGATTTGTTCCTTTTAAAAAGGAAATTTCTGTTCTGGTCTGTCGTGATATTAAGGGTGATGTTACTGTATACCCAGTAGGCGAAAATGACCATCGGGACAATATATTATATGAAACAAAAGTACCGGCTGATATTTCATCAGGTCTTACCGATATGGCCATGGAACTAGCTCATCAGGTAATGGAAGTATTTAAAGGTGTAGGTATGTTCTGTATAGAAATGTTTGTAACAGAAAATGATGAATTATTGATTAATGAGATTGCCCCAAGACCTCATAATTCAGGCCATTACACTATAGAGGGTTGTATGACATCACAATTTGAACAACATATAAGGGCAGTTGCAGAATTGCCACTAGGAAATACTGGTTTACTACGGCCAACTGTAATGAGAAATATTCTTGGTACAGGTAATGAGGGGCAGGCTGAAGTAATTGGTATTGATGAAGCATTAAAAATACCAGGAGTTCAGGTTCATATTTATGGTAAAAAAACCTCAAGGCCTAAACGAAAAATGGGGCATATCACAGTCCGTGCCGAAGATTTAGATACTGCTGTAGAGTATGCATTAAATGCAAGCCAAACTGTAAAAATAGTTGGTAATAGCTCCAGTTGAATATAATTAATAAGCAATAATATGAATAAATTATAGAAAATTAAATTTAAAATAATTAAAGGAGGCAAAACAAATTTATGAAACCAGTTATTGGAATTATTATGGGAAGTGATTCAGATCTGCCGGTTATGCGGGAAGCGGCTAAATTATTAGATGATTTTGAAATACCATATGAATTGACAGTAGTTTCAGCTCATAGAACTCCTGGAAGATTATATAAATATGCTGAGACTGCAGAAGAAAAAGGATTAAAAGCAATTATTGCTGGTGCGGGAGGTGCTGCTCACCTGCCGGGTATGGTAGCATCAATAACCAGTTTGCCTGTTATAGGAGTTCCTGTTAAAACATCCAAATTAAGCGGAGTTGATTCACTATATTCTATTGTGCAGATGCCGGGAGGAGTACCAGTTGCTACAGTAGCTATTAATGGTGCTAAAAATGCCGCTATTTTAGCAGCACAGATTCTTGGTACATCTGATGAAAAGATAAGAAATAAAGTAACTGAGTATAAGAAACAATTAGAAGATAAAGTAACTGATATTGCTGAAAAACTTGAAGAGCTAGGTTATAAACAATATTTAAACAAGAGGGGGTAATATAAGTT
>JBMCBT010000070.1:0-6829 GCA_048623215.1 Halothermotrichaceae bacterium | reverse complement strand
GGAGTGATTATAGTGTATTCAGATAAAGTAATGGAACATTTTAATAATCCAAGAAATGTTGGCAAAATTGAAGATGCTGATGCTGTAGGAGAAGTAGGTAACCCTGTTTGTGGTGATATAATAAATTTGTACTTAAAAATTGACGAAGATATTATAAAAGATGTTAAATTTAAAACATTTGGCTGTGGTGCAGCTATCGCTACCAGCAGTATGGTTACAGAGTTGGTTAAAGGTAAAAAGCTTGATGAAGCTTTAAAAATAAGTAATAAAACTGTTGCAGATGCACTTGATGGATTGCCTGCCCCAAAAATGCACTGTTCTAATCTGGCAGCAGATGCACTTCATAATGCTATCAAGAATTATCGAAACGAAGATATAGATAAAGAAGATGAACAATCTCATGAATGTTCACATGATAATTTTTGCCATAAAGATTTTGACATAAATATTGAAAAAAATGCCTAGAGATTAAAATATATGACAGTACTCATTAAGTTCTTAGTATCTAAATGGTTGTTTGATGTGAAAAGAATATATGTGTGATATGAAGGTGATTGAATGACAAAAGAAAAAGTAATGGTTGCTATGAGCGGTGGTGTTGATAGTTCTGTCACCGCTGCTTTATTACATAAAGAAGGATATGAATTAATAGGTGGCACAATGGAGGTTATTGAGGGAGAAAAATCATCAGTTAGTAAAGGAGCTGTTAAAGATTCCAGGAAAATTGCTAACTATTTAGGAATCACTCATTATTCTTTTGACTTAAAAGAAGAATTTAAAAAGGCAGTAATTAATAATTTTTTTCAGGAATATGCAAAAGGTAGAACACCTAATCCATGTTTAATTTGTAATGAGAAAATTAAATTTGGCATACTTCTGGAAAAAGCTATGGAACTGGGAGCTGATTATATAGCTACCGGTCATTATGCAAGAATAATTCATAATAGTAAGGGAAGGCATATATTAAAAAAAGCAGAAGATAAGATAAAAGATCAGACCTATATGTTATATAATCTTAATCAATATCAATTAGAACATACTTTAATGCCACTGGGACGATATACAAAAAGAGAAGTTAGAGAAACAGCAAAAAAACTGGGTTTTTCTATACATAATAAAGAAGAAAGTCAGGATATATGTTTTATAGCAGATAATGATTATACAAAATATCTTAATAATAAAAATCCTGAATTATTTAGGTCAGGTTATATTTATGATCTGGAAGGAAATAAACTCGGCAGACATAATGGGCTTCACAACTATACAATAGGACAGAGAAAAGGACTGGGTATTGCTGCAGGATATCCATTATATGTAATAAAACTTGATAGAGAAAATAATGCAGTAATAGTTGGAGTAGATGAACAGGTTTACAGTAAAGGGCTGGTTGCTGATAGTTTAAACTGGGTTAGGATATCTAGTTTAGAAGATGATCTGAATGTAAAAGCAAAAATTCGCTATAATAGCAAAGAAGAAGATGCTGTCATTTATCCTACTGATAATAAAAATGAAGTAAATGTAGTATTTAAAGAAAAGCAGAGGGCAGTAACTCCAGGACAGTCGGTAGTTTTTTATGATGGTGATACAGTAGTTGGTGGAGGTATTATTAAACAGGCCTTTTAAGCTTGTTTTGTTTAAAACAATTATTTATGTATCAGTTTATTGTATAACCTCTGATTTAAAAATTTCGATAAAAAGTAGTTGACAAATAAAGAACATATTTATATAATAAACTTAGTTAGTTTAGTAAATAAACAAAGTAATCTATGTCCAACAATAGTCTAGGTTTTTGATAGCTAAGGGGGTGGTTTTTTGAAAAAGGCTGACTTTGAGTTAATGAAAAAAATAAATCAACAATATATTATGAAAGTAGTTTTTGAAAAGAAGGCAATACCCCGTGCAAAAATAGCAGAGATAACAGGCCTATCAAAAGCTACAGTTTCGAATAATGTTAAACAGCTTTTAGAAAATAACTTACTTAAAGAAACAACTACAGGAGAATCTAGTGGAGGCAGAAGACCCGTATTACTTCAATTAAATTCCGATGGGGCACATTTTGTTGGCTTTGAATGGGGGATTGATCAGATAAAGGGAGTATTGATTAACCTAAATAAAAAAATTGTAAAATATAAAGAGATTAATGTTGATAATTATCAAGTTAAAAATTATATAGAAAAAACAGCACCTATTATAGAGGAATTCGGACAATTAATTGATAAAAAAAGTTTAATTTATGGAATAGGGATTGGAATACATGGGCTGGTTAACCCTGTTAAAGGTGTATCTTTATATGCTCCCCATTTTAACTGGAAAAATGTTAGTATTGTTGATAAGTTGAGTGAAATAGTTGATTTTCCGGTTTTTATAGATAATGATGTTAGAATGATGGCTTTAGCAGAAAAATGGGATGGTAAAAGTAATTTTGTCTTTATAAATACAGGTTCAGGTATTGGAGCGGCAATAGTATATAATGATAAACTACTTTTTGGTAGTAATTATAGTGCAGGTGAATTTGGCCATATGAAGGTAGTTGATGATGGACCCAGATGTAGTTGTGGTAATTACGGTTGTCTGGAAGCATTAATATCAACAGATAATATGGTTAAAAATTTTGAATCAGTTCTGGCTGCAGAGGTTACGGAAGCAGAACTTCTCACAGGCTGGCATAGGTTGAAGGCAGATGCTAGAAAAGTAAAAGACAGTAGAGCTAGAAAAATAATTAAAAAAGCAGCAGCTTATCTGGGGATAGGTATTGCCAATTTAACAAACTTACTAAATACGGATCAGGTCATAATTGGTGGTAAATTTCTTGAAATAGAAGAAGTAATAATGCCTGTCATAAAAGAAAAAGCACACAGTAATAGTCTCAAAGTACCGGGAGATAATATTACCATAACTAAAACTTCTTTTGGAGATAAGGTTGGTGCAGTAGGAGCTGCTATGAAAGTTTTTTCTGAATTTTTCAAATTAAAGGAGGTCTAATTATAATGAATATATTAGTAACTGGTGGAGCTGGATATATTGGTAGCCATGTGGCAAAAAGATTACTGGAAGATAATAATAATGTAGTAGTATTTGATAATCTTATTAAAGGACATCAGGAAGCTGTATTAGGAGGTAAATTTATTGAGGGGGATCTAGCTGATAAAACGTTGCTGGATAAAATAATGAGGGAAGAAAAAATAGAAGGTGTAATCCATCTGGCTGCACATAGTCTGGTAGGAGAATCTATGGAAAAGCCGGGTAAATATTATCATAATAATATGTGTAATGGATTAAACTTATTGGAAGCTATGAAAGATAATAATATAAATTATATTGTATTTTCTTCTACTGCTGCTGTTTATGGTGAGCCTAAGGAAGTACCTATACAGGAAGACCATCCTACAAACCCGACCAACACATATGGTGAAACCAAATTGATATTTGAAAATATAATGGCCCGTTATGATCAATTAACTAATTTAAAGTATGTTTCTTTACGTTATTTTAATGCAGCTGGAGCAGATCCTGAAGGTCAGATAGGAGAGGCTCATGACCCTGAAACTCATTTGATACCTATCGTTCTTCAAAAAGCACTGGGAGAACGAGAAAATTTATATATATTTGGTGATGATTATCCGACAAAGGATGGTAGTTGTGTTCGTGATTACATCCATGTTAATGATCTGGCAGATGCACATATTCTGGCTATACGAGCACTTGCTGATGGTATGAATAGTAGAATATATAATCTGGGAAATGGTGAAGGATATTCTGTAAAAGAGGTTATTGATACAACCAGTGAAGTGGTAGGTAAGAAAATAAATGCAGAAATTGGAGATAGAAGAGCAGGGGATCCGGCTGTACTGGTTGCCAGTTCTGATAAAATCAGAAAAGAATTAGGATGGATTCCTAAGTATCCAGATTTAAAAACTATAATTAAAACTGCCTGGAACTGGCATAAAGGAGGTATGTTTAAATGAAGATGAATAAAGAAAAGATAACCAAAGACGATGGTCGTTATCTGATTTATTATACTTTTAAGGACAGAGAACAAAATAATGATAATAAGATAGATAAAGAAAACAAGATTGAACAAGATGACCGGGGAGGTAAATAAAAATGTCTGAATTGAGATGGAACCCTATAAATAAAGAATGGGTAATTACAGCAACTCATAGACAAAATAGAACTTTTAAGCCGCCAGAGGATTACTGTCCATTATGCCCAACAGAAGAAGGCGGTTTTCCTACAGAAGTACCATCTACAGATTATGACCTGGTTGTATTTCAAAATAAATTCCCTTCCTTAAAACCAGAGCTGCAGCAGCCAGACGTGGAAGGTAGTGACTTATATCCTGTCGATAACTCCCGGGGGATTTGTGAAGTTGTTTTGTTTACTTCCGAGCATGGTGGGGTTATGTCGAAAGAACCAGTCAATAGATTTCAAAAATTAGTAAAGGTCTGGAAAGACAGGTATGAAGAATTGGGTAAAAAGGAATTTATTGATTATGTCTATATTTTTGAAAATAAGGGAGAAGAAGTAGGAGTAACTCTTGAACATCCACATGGACAGATATATGCCTATCCTTATATACCACCAATTTTGCAAAAAGAGCTGGAATCCAGCAAAGAACATTATGAAAGCACTGGTCAATGTCTTTTTTGTGATGTTATAAAAGAAGAGTTGGAAGATGGAAGAAGAGTAGTAATTAGTAATGATTCTTTTACTGCTGTAATTCCTTTTTTTGCTCGTTATACTTATGAAGTTCATATTTACGCTAATAATCATCTGGCATCATTTAATGAGTTTACTGAAAAAGAGGAATTGGATTTGGCCAGGATACTAAAAACCTTACTGATGAAATATGATAATTTATTTAATTTTGTTTTCCCCTATATTATGGCTATACATCAGCAGCCAACTGATGGTACAGCTGGAGAATACTCACACTTTCATATAGAGTTTTATCCTCCATATCGTACAAAAAACAAATTAAAATACCTTGCTGGAAGTGAGGCTGGTGCTGGTGCATATATTAATGGTTCACTACCAGAAGATAAAGCAGAAGAGTTAAGAAATGTTGAAATACCAGAGGAGTGATTAGAGTGCAGGATATAAAAACATTATGGAAAATTTTTAATCAAAAGTTTGAAGATACAGGCCTTGATAAAGGTGTTTTTGCAGCACCGGGACGAGTAAATTTAATTGGAGAACATACTGATTATAATGATGGTTTTGTTTTGCCTATGGCAATAGATAAACAAGTTGTTATGCTTGCGCAGTTACGAGATGACCAGGAAGTCAGGGCATATTCTGTAGATTTTGATAGTGAGGATGTTTTTTCACTATTTGATTTTGAATTTGATGAAAAATGTATGTGGTCTAATTATCTTAAAGGTGTTATGTTTGAGTATCAAAAAATGGATTATTCATTTAAAGGGTTAAACCTTATATTTACTGGTAATGTACCGAGAGGGTCGGGTTTAAGTTCATCTGCTGCACTGGAAGTTGTTACTGCTTATACATTAGCCAGTTTAAATAACCTAGACATAAAAGGAGTAGAGATGGCACTTTTATGCCAGAGAGCTGAAAACAATTTTGTAGGTGTTAATTGTGGTATAATGGATCAATATATATCCCGCCTTGGTAAAGAAGGGCACGCATTAATGATTGACTGCCGCAGTAATGATTACGAACTTGTACCTTTAACTAATGATAATTATAGAATAGTTATCTGCAATTCAAAAGTAGAAAGAGGGCTTGTTGATTCAGAATATAATCAGCGGAGAGAAGAATGTGAAAAAGCAGCAGAATATTTTTCTGACCATTTAGATCACAAAGTGAAAGCACTAAGAGATATAAGTATTGATGAATTTGAAGCACATAGTCAAAAATTAAAAAATAACGTAAGGAAGCGTGCAAGGCATATTGTAACAGAAAATAACAGGGTATTAATTGCAAAAGGTGCACTTAGAAATACTGACTATATAACTTTTGGTAAGTTAATGACTGAATCACATATTAGTCTTAGAGATGATTATGAGGTAAGCTGCCGTGAACTGGATCTTCTTGTTAGCTTAGCACTGAAACAAGAGGGTGTTTTAGGTGCACGGATGACTGGTGCAGGTTTTGGAGGCTGTACAGTAAACCTGGTAGCAGAGGAGAATGTGTCAACATTTATAAATGTTATTAAAGAAAAATATGAAAAAGAAACAGGTATTAATGCCGATATCTATACATCTATCCCGGGATCAGGTGCAAGGAAAATTGATTTTTAACTATCAAATCCTTGACAGTTACTAACCTATTTGTTAAGATATCAATTGTCGCTTGAAAAAATGCGTATAAATCTAAAGCACTCCACTCAAGGATGTTTCGGGTTTTAAAAAACATCTTGACAGCTTAAGCCTAAGATGTTAAGATAGCAAATGTCGCTTACAAAAAAGAGCTAATCTAAAACACTCCAGCAGGATGTTTTGGATTATTAAAAAAGATTTAACATTATAATAAAAAATATATTTAACATTTTAATAAAACATTTAAAAAAATTTGAACATTAATAAAGTAGTCAAACATTAAAAAAGTAAATGTTAAAATAATTTTCAAAAAATCTTTTAAAAGCTTGACAGTAATCGACATAAATGATAAGATATCAAATGTCGCTGATATAAAAAACAATATTGCAAACGAGGTTTAAAACTTATTAAAATAATGTAATCTAAACTAGTTAAAACAACTAATCTAAAACATTTTAATAATATAACAAACATTAAAAATGAGTTTGCTTCCAAACAATATTAAATCAGCAAAAAAGCTTGACAAATAAGCGGTAAATATGATAAGA
>JBMCBT010000069.1:0-7638 GCA_048623215.1 Halothermotrichaceae bacterium | reverse complement strand
ATTTGAACCGAGGACCCCCTGCTCCCAAAGCAGGTGCGCTACCAAACTGCGCCACGCTCCGTTTCTTAAGACAAATAATAGTATACCGTATATCGGGTTAATGGTCAAAAAGACTAAGCACTATTTACATTTAGTTATAATCCTTATATTGTAATATACTCTTATATGCTCTTATTTATTCTGTTAATTATTAATTATTATATCAACTTCAACACTTTCTATTGATTCTGTTTTTTAATCCAGTCAGCTATATCCATAATAACTTTTGCTTCTACATTCCCCTTTTTATTATATTCCTGAAGAGTACCTGGCCCTTCACCTGTTATAAATAGGTGATTTAATTTTTCATAAGATATAAACTGCACATTATCTTTTTCCGATAGTTCTTCCTGCCAGATTTTAAAATCTGTCATCGTTACCTGAATATCTCTTTTCCCTTGCAATACTAACATCGGTTCATCAATTTCAGCTGCTTCTACAGCCGGGTCATATCCTTTTAGCTCCAGCCAGTATTTTACAGGCAAATTCAAATACATTTCATTATCTTTAAGGTCAGCTTCTGTTAAATCTTTAACCTTTTTTACTATTTTTTCAACTTGAGCAATATCCTCTTTATCTTTCTCACTGAGACCATCTAAAGATAGCAGATATTTGTTCTGTTCCAAAATTATATCCTCCAGTGTTCTTGCCAGACCGGCCATTATCACATAACCATCTATCAGAGCACTGCTGTCATCAATCCGGGGAACTAGATAACCACCCAGGCTGTGCCCCAGCACATAAAGATGGTCACTATCTATTATCTTTCTGCCATCCATTAATTCTACAGCCTTAACTGCATCAGCTATAGTTTCTTCCTTGACTGTTATTTCTTTTACATTAATCTTATCTGGATGATGAAATGTTCTTTTATCATAACGCAGTACTGCTATCCCCTGTGTTGCCAGACCCCAAGCTATATCACGAAAAGGTTTGTTAGCTCCTATAGTTTCATCTCTATCATTAGGACCGGAGCCATGTACCAGCACTATTCCAGGAAATGGGCCATTACCTTCAGGAATAGTCAGTGTGCCGGGTAAAGACCATTTACCACTACCTATAGTAACCTGTTCTTCGCTAAATTTATCTTTATTTATATACTCCGGTAATTTCACCTGTTCCTCAGCCTGTGCCGGGTTATTATCTATATCTTTATTTTCAGATTGATCTTGCTTATTTCCTTCAATTTTTTCTACCGGATTATAAATACTTTTATCTTTTTCCCAATCGCTTGGAACAAGATATAAACCAACAATTTGACCATCGGAATTAATAAAAAGCTTAAAATCCCTGATAAAATTTTGGAACTTACAGCTAACAAATGCCACATCATAATTTACACCCTCTGAAGTATACTTCTCAGCTCTACTTCCCAGTATTTTTTCAAATTGACCCAGCTGTCCGTTTGAAGTGATTGTATTCCAGAAACTTTTTAAATCAGCCAGCGGCATTTCTCCCTTCATTTTTTCATCAAAAGACTCAAATGCTGCCTGGTAATCACCTTTAACAAGATAATTGACAAAATTAACTCCCATCTTTTCGGGATCAAACTCGTCAGCTGCAGCATTTAAATTTATAATAGCTAGTAAAATAAGGGTTAATATTAATACTTTCTTCAAGATTCTCATTAAAATCACTCCTCTTCTATTAGCAATAATGTCTTTGAATTACAAGCCATTGACATTTTCCGGGTATTATATAGACTGTAACCTGAGGTGTTGCTTGCCTGCTCTGTATAACTTATAGTTCCAGCTTTCTTAATCTTAAATAATACAGAAAAAATAACAGTACTGTAATAAAACTACTCAACAGAAGTCCTGATAGGGGAAATGAAGCTCCACAATAATAACTACTAATATTCATATAACTAAATATATTTAGTAAATCTGGTGTTAAATATAAAATACCTATTATCAGCGCAAATGTAACTGCCCCTGTTAGAAATTTGTTTCTTGATATAGTTGATATTAAAAGTCCAGTACTATATATAAAGCAGAAACGAATAAATGATAGTAAGTAACCTATGTTAAATCTAAAAAAATCGATGTCATATCCAGATACTTCACTAAAAATTATTAAAAAAAGGTGAGCAATAAATCCACTTATAAAAATTACAGTAAGATGACTGAGTACTTTGCTAATAAAATATTTCCACCTGGAATATCTGGTAAAATATAATCCTAAAAGATTGTTTTCCTGATCATCAGCAACAGCACCTATAGCCAGCAAGACTGCCAGAATACCAGCAAACTCAAATAGATTTTTATCAAACCAGTTACTTGCTATAAAATAGGAAAAGTTTTTTTGTAATCTAAACTCCTGCTGAAACCGCTCCGGTTGAGTTTCTATAAAACCTGATTCCACCATACTTGAATAATAAGGAAAATAGATTGCTAAAAAAATTGCAGTCAGAATTAACAATACAAATATTATTATTATCTTCCTCCTATTCTGTCTTATCTCCCATTTCAAATTCATAAAATCACCCTGTCTTTACTTTCAACTTCTTTCAATTCTTTAAACTTTTTTCATTTCTCTTTCAACATTCCTTAAAACACCTTTATATAATAGTTATCTTCCCAAATTATTAGATTTCCGCTCTCAGCCTCTGGTATAGTTTATTAGTTCTGTCACTATCATTATAATTTATAATTAGATACCTTTTATCCGCTAATTCCAGGTTGTTGTTATCATCCGCTATAGAATCATCACTATTATCTGACTTAGAATCAATATACTTAATTAACAGATAGGGACCTTTTCCTGTATTCTGCAAAAACAATTTGCCCTTTCCCAGCTCTTCTAACTTATAAAAGCCCCTGGAACTCCTGCCAAATCCATCCATACCATTAGTCCGCATTAAGATTGGTGGTATTGTTTCCTTTAGCTGTACCTCAGTAATATTATCCATGGATATTTTAAGCCCATAGAGGCCTTTGACCTGAAAATAATCTTCTTTGAATACTACTTTAGCAGGTAGAAAAATATAGCCCAATACAGCAATTATTAGTATAATTACAACTACTCCTATAATGTGTTCTTTCTTAAAATACTTCAAAAACTTTTTGTCTGTTTTTTCTTCCTGCTTGTTATATCTTTGAGCTTTAATTAATACTATAATTATTCCTATAACTAAGATAAGATAAGGCATAAAAACTGGTACAGTTAACCCCAGATATCTTAATAATTCAACTGCCAGAAATACTCCGGCAATAATAAATGAAAAATTTCCTATAAGATTACCAAGACCTTCTTCATCTTCATTTTCTTTTTCCTCAGTAGAAGCTGTATTATATCCAGCAATTAACCAGTACATCTTAAAATATTTAATTAAAATACCTATCAGTAAAAATAAAATTGGAACAAATAAATTAATCATTCTATACACAATAGATCCCTCCCTGATAGAGTATAAACATTTAAAACATCTTCGCATATACCGTTACTTTATAAATTAACAGTTTTCTAAATTCCTTACTTATTATATTAACATAAAAGTACTGAAAACAGATAAAATTTCAATAAAATGTTTTATATAAAAATAAACTGCAGCTATATTTAAATAGAATGCAGTTTAAATTCCTAAAAGTTGATTCAATTTTTCTACTTTTGACCTGCTGACAGGTACTTCATCATTGCCTATTTGTAAATTGTAGGTACCGTTGAACCAGGTTTTAACTTCCTCTATCTTTTCAAGATTTACAATAAAACTGCGGTGACACCTGAAAAATGGTGGACTAGCTAGTTCTTGTTCTATCTCTTTTAATAACTTATTTAGTTTATATTCTCCTTTCAGGGTATGAAGAGTACATTCTCCCTCACTGGTAGATATCCACAGTATGTTGTCATAATCAATTAATATATATTTTTCATCTTCTTTAACAGGAATTTTATTGATCTTTGTTTTGTGATTATTAGACTTCAGCTCACTTTCATCAGCAGGGTTATTATTATTTACATTATCTGGAGTATTATCTTTTCCCACATTATTTTCTACATCAATCTCTGTCAGCCCATCATATCCAGTAAGATATATTTTATCAGCATTGATCCTATCTTTAAATTTATTCTTTTCAGTAATTACAACAGACCTACCTCTGTCAGTCTCCTCTTTAAAAAAATCCTGAACTCCCTGATCCATACCGGCAGGAATATCACGTAGTGGTTCTTCCAAGAACAATAGTAAGACCTCAGAAGCAAACAAACCTGCTAACAGCAGTAAACGCTGTTTGTACTCAGGAAATATTTTTAATTTTTCTTCAACATCAATATCTAACAACCTGGCTATATCTTTAGCCTTATTTATATCATAAGTTGAAAAAAATCCATTTAAAAATTTGAATAACTCTATACCAGTAAAATCTGGGTTGTAACCTCCCTTATCCGGCATATAGGCAACCTCAGGACACCATTTTCCGGCATTTATAGTTTCAGCTGCTATAGTTTTATCCAGATATTTTATATTACTATCCAGATGACCTTTTAAACCCAGTAAATACTTAAATATATGTTTAAAGGTAAGATGATCATACAAAAATACATAATACTGTCCCTTTTTTATTGTAAGGTTAACTTCAGGTGTAATACTTTCATTCTCTGTCTTAATTAACCCACAATATGACAATAATGCCATTTATTCACCCTCCTCAACATTATATAATTGCTGTGATTTATGATTAACTTCCCTGATAATAATTTTATTTAATTAATATGCAGGAAGATCATTAATTTCTTTTTTTAACTTCTTTAAAGCACTTGCCCGGTGACTAATCTGGTTTTTCTTTTCCAGCGGCAGTTCTGCCATAGTCTTATCCAGCCCAGTAATAAAAAAGAGTGGATCATAGCCAAACCCATTCTCACCCCGCGGCTCAGTAATAATCAGTCCTTCCACACTTCCACGGACAACAAGCTCTCCATCTTCCGGATCTACCAGGGCCATCACACATTCAAAATGTGCCTGGCGATTTTTTAAAGGTATTTTTTTAATCTCCCGGACAAGCTTAGTATTATTTTCATCATCGGTTGCATCTGCCCCGGCATAGCGGGCAGAATATACCCCAGGCTCACCATTTAAAGCATTAACTACCAGGCCGGAATCATCAGCCAGAGTCAAAAGACCAGTTCTTCGTGCTCTATCTTTAGCTTTTTTTAAAGCATTTTCTTTAAAAGTACTACCGTCTTCTACTACTTCCGGCAGTGAAGGATATTCTTCCATACCGATTATGTCAAAGTCAAAATCAGATAAATATTTTTTTATTTCCTTTACTTTTCCTTTATTTCCACTTGCAATTAATAATTTTCTAACCATTTATATATCAATCCCCAGACTTTTCTTCTGTAGTTTAATTAAATCCCCAATTCCTTTTTCAGCAAAATCAATTAAAGTATCCATCTCATCTCTACTAAAAGGTTCTTTTTCAGCCGTACCCTGTACTTCTATAATCTGCCCATCTTCAGTCATAATTACATTCATATCTACCTGTGCCCCCGAATCCTCTGTATAACACAAATCAAGCAAAAGGTCACCATCAACTATACCGACACTTGTAGCTGCCATAAATGACTTTAGCGGAGATTTCTCCAGTATTTCTTCTTTCAGTAAATAATTTACTGCATCGACCAGAGCAACATAGGCACCGGTAATAGATGCTGTCCGTGTACCTCCATCTGCCTGAAGAACATCACAGTCAACCCAGATGGTTCGTTCTCCGATACTGTTTAAATCAATAATAGAACGTAAAGAACGTCCGATTAAACGCTGAATTTCTTTAGTTCTTCCACCTACTTTTCCCCGGGATGACTCCCTGATAGTTCTACTTTGCGTTGAACGGGGTAATAGTGAATATTCAGCTGTAAGCCAGCCCTGATCCTGACCGCGTAAAAAATAGGGAACACTATCTTCTACTGATACATTGCAAAGTACTATAGTATCTCCTGTTTCTATTAAAACAGAGCCTTCTGCATACTTAGTATAATTCCTGGTTATTTTTGTAGGTCTAATCTGATCTACTTTACGCCCATCTACTCTATTTACATCCATTTATTATCCACCTTTCTTTACTTTATCCTATATCTTTACATAAAATTGGCATTCCTCTAATTAGTTTGTTTTAAGCAAATTTAATGCAAATATGAAATTATGCTTAGTCTTACTATAACACTATGTCTTGCATTTGACTAAATATGACTTAGTTGAAATTGACTTTGTTTGTCACCTACAAATCCGGCCAACAAATAATATCCTGTCCTGGGATCAATTTTATAATCTGAAAGTAGTCGAAAACCTTTTATTTTACCTGTACTTCTGATATGTATACGAGGACCGGTGCAGGCATAGTTTGTAGTTCCAATCTTGATATGTTCATCATCATGATAACTTACTATAATATCATTAGCAATATACTCTTTAACCTCATTTTCTATTTCCTTAATAGAAAAATCCGGTTTTTTGCTAAACTGTAAGACAAAACCACTTTTGACATCACTATGTAATGGCGGTCTCATATATCCTTTTTTTTCAATGACCATAGCTGTTAAGTCTTCAGCCGTATGGGCCATTCTTCGATATTTTATAGATTTAAAAACTATTTTAGATATCTCTTCAGAAAAAGGGCCAAAAACCCCCGGCCTAGTTACCAGCACTTCCTCACCAATGCCTATCAATAACTCTGGCAGAATATCCAGATGTTCTTCTATTAAATCAAAGTGTTCTACTATCACACGGCAATCTTTTTTGACAGCGTTTTCTATAGCTTCGGCCAGCTGCCATGGTTGATTAAAAGCGGTTTCAAACCGGATATCTACATGATATGTATGACTATTAAAACTCTTTTGTTGATAATCATTAAGCACCGGTAGAGGACGCATATTAATCCCCTCATCATCATTAGTAAGAATTAAACCCGGGAACATCCCTTTGGTCAAAAGAGACTTCCCGGCCCCGGCATCACCAATAAGCCCAATCAAACGGTCATTAGCATGCAAATAACGCTGGCTAATATAATTTCCCAGAAACATCAGTCTATCTTTACCTCTGGGAGCAAAATATACAGAATGTGCAAAACTTTCTACCATTTTGATACCCTTTCCTATAAATTTGTAAAATTATTCTAGTTAACTTTTATGATATCGTATATCAATTTTAAAGTCAAAGGTAGTCTTAATAATCCTTACTTCTGGCCCATTTAATAATCTCCTTCAGGTCAGCACTCTTACCATACATCAGCATACCAATTCTAAATATCTTGGAAGACAGTCTGACAAAAAGATAGGTAGTAATCAGTAAAATCACAAATGTCAGCAGTATCTCATAAACCGGAGGTGTTGAAGTACCCAGTCTTAACATCATTGTTGTTGGAGTAAATAGCGGTATATAGCTTAATACCCTGCTGATAATACCACCGGGATTAGTAATTATAGCAGATGCAAAATAAAATGGTACAAGTGGTATAATCATAATTAACCCGGTTGACTGGCCGCCTGTCTGGGCATCTTTTATACTGGCACCAATAATAGCATTTAAACTGGCAATAATAATATAACCAAAAATAAAGTAAATAAACATTATCAGTATTTTCAAACTAAAAAAGCTGCTTAAAA
>JBMCBT010000068.1:0-7886 GCA_048623215.1 Halothermotrichaceae bacterium | reverse complement strand
TGAATAATTTTATCCTGATATCATGGATAATATTTTGAGCTATATATTCAGAAATATAACTTTTTATGAAATCAAAAACTCCTTTAATTAAAGCCGTTCCAACCATTACAACTCCTAAAATCAACAAATATTCTACTTCGCCTTCAAGTATTAAATTATCTATACCATAGCGTATTAACCAGGGAGGAGCCAGACCCAGACCGGTTGCAATTAATACTGAAACCATGGCTCCAGCGATTTTTAACCAGTGCCTTTTTGCATATCCTCCCAGCCTTAATAAGGTAGGCAGCATTTTAGTATTTGAACCTTTATTTTTTTTCCTGTTATCTTTCTTACTTCCAGGTTCTTCTTGTAAAGTCTTTTTTTGTTTATTCAATTTTTAATCACCTCTAATTATATTTCCAGGGATGAAATCAACACCCCTGGAAATATAAAATCTTATTCATCATCTGTGCAGGGATGGCTTTTACTTACCGCTTCTTCTCCGTGACATTCTTTTATTTGTTCTTCACTACAGTCACCAGGTTCTTTACCATTTAATTTTTCTGGATGTTCACAATTCTTTTTGCACATAAATATCTCCTCCTTATCACTATGTTTATTTAAGTGTTTTCTTAAATATATTATAGCATGCTTAAGTATTTTGTCAAGAGTTTAAATAAAAGAGGTTTTTAAATAGAAAATCTATTCTTTTTCAATTATTTATTGATTATATTTTTGTTAGAGGGTTGACTTTATCACAATATAATGATATAGTTAATTGAACTGGGCATTAAAAAATTTATTAAGACTTGCCCTTTAGAAAATTTAGGAGGAATATATTTAATGGTTTACAACGGTAAAGTAAAATGGTTTAATGATCAAAAAGGTTTCGGTTTTATTGAAAGAGATTCTGGTGAAGATGATGTTTTTGTACACTTTTCTGCTATTCAAAGTGATGGTTTCAAAAGCTTAGAAGAAGGTCAAGACGTGGAGTTTGAAATCGTTGAAGGCGACCGCGGTCCTCAGGCTGAAAATGTTGTTGCATTATAAGATTAAACAAATCTTTTATATATAGCAACTATTCCCTGGCTATTAGTATAGTCAGGGTTTTTTATTAATATATTAAATATAAAAATCCAGGACTACATATAATATTAACCACAATAGACATTTCTAAAAATGCTAAATATTATCATACACAAATAATTAAAGGAAGTGAATATAAATTTGAAAAAAATTAAATTTGAAGAAATTAATATATCCACTGATATATTAAACGCTGTAAATGATATGGGTTTTGAGGAGACTACACCAATTCAAACCAATGCAATACCACCTATACTAAAAGGCAAAGATGTAATAGGACAGGCTCAAACTGGAACAGGTAAAACAGCTGCTTTTAGTATACCACTACTGGAAAAAATTAATTCAGAAAATAAAAGTCCGCAGGCTATTATTTTGTGTCCTACCAGGGAACTGGCTATCCAGGTCTCCGAAGAATTAAAAAGACTGGCCAAATATAAACGAAATCTATATACACTACCTGTCTACGGTGGACAATCTATTAATAGACAGATTAAAGCATTAAAAAAAGGGGTTCAAATTATTATTGGTACTCCAGGTAGAGTTATGGATCATATGCGCCGCGGCACATTAAATTTATCCAGTATTGATTTTGTGATACTGGATGAAGCTGATGTCATGCTAGATATGGGTTTTGTTGATGATATTGAAACAATACTAAAAGATGTTCCAGAAAATAGACAGACATTATTTTTCTCTGCTACAATACCGAAAGCCATTCGTAAACTTAGTAAAAAGTATCAAAACAACTCACAATATATAAAAGTAGCTCATGAAAAGTTAACAGTTCCTAAAATAGATCAATATTATCATGAAATAAGACATGGCGAAAAGTTAAAGGTATTAACACGTCTGCTTGATCTCTATACCCCTGATCTTGCCATGGTATTTTGCAATACCAGAAAGATGGTTGATGAGTTAAATATAAGATTACAAGCCAGAGGTTATCTATCAGATTTTCTACACGGTGGTCTTAATCAGAATCAACGGGATCGTGTCATGAATAAGTTTCGGAATAAAAATATAGAAATACTGGTAGCCACTGATGTAGCTGCTCGGGGTATAGATGTTAATAATATTGAGATAGTCTTTAACTATGATGTGCCGCAGGATACTGATTACTATGTTCATAGAATTGGAAGAACAGGCCGTGCCGGTAAAAGTGGTAAAGCTTTTACTTTTATAGTCGGAAAGGATATTTATAAATTACGTGATATACAAAAATATACTAAAACAAAAATTACCCGTATGGATATTCCTACAGTAAACGATATAGAGGAAGCACGCCTAGAACAATTCATAGAAAATCTAACTGATTATATAGAACAGAAAAATCTCGGTAAGTATATAAAGATTATTGAAAATCTCCTGGAAAATAAATATACTTCAATAGAAATTGCTGCAGCCTTAATGAAAAAATCTTTAGAAGTAGAAACTGACAATGATGAAATAAATGACATTAACTTTGGCGACACAGGTGCAGAGCCTGGTATGGTCAGATTGTTTATTAATATTGGCAAAAAAGATAAAGTCAGCCCAAGACATATTGTAGGTGCTATTGCTGGCGAAACCGGACTGGCTGGCAAATTAATAGGTGCTATAGATGTCTACAATAATTTTACATTTGTAGAAGTGCCTAGAGAAAATGCTCAGGAAATCCTACAAATAATGAAGAATAATTATATAAAGGGAACTAAAATCAATATTGAACCGGCTAAACCAAAATAAACCTTTTGCCGGTATAAAAAATATTTACATTTTATATCGGCTTAATTTTTTTATCCAACGGCTTCATTAACATTTTCTTCAGTAGTATTCATTTTTGTCCCTATCTTTTTCCATCTCCAGGGCACTATCTCCCATATTAATCAAATCTATAATTAAATCCTCTAAAATAAAAAAGGGCTACCTAGATAGATAACCCTTTAGAATTTGAAAAATATTTAATATTTTTAACTTAGTTAAACTATAATATTTGCTGATATTTATTTTACTTATTCATATCAATAACAATTTTGACAGTATCAGCTTTATTTTCAATATTGTAATCAAAAGCTTTTTTTATTTCAGAAAATCCAAAGGTATCTGTTACTATCTGTTTTACATCAATAGTTCCATCACCAACTGCTTTTACAGCTGATGCATAAATATTTCTATATCTGAAAACTGTATTTAGTTGGGCTTCTTTAGCCTGTAACTTACCAAAATCATAATCAAACACAGGATCTGCAGCCATCCCTACCAGGACAATTTTACCACCGCGTTTTACCAGATCAACTGTCTGCTGAGCAGTAATCTTACTACCCGCAGTATCAATAACTATATCTGCACCCTTATTATCTGTTAGTTTCATAACCTCTTCAACTACATCTACATCTTTAGCATTTAATGTTCTGGCAGCTCCAATCTCTTCTGCTTTTTCCAGTCGTAAATCAATTAAATCAGTGATATAGACTTCTTTTACTCCTCTTGCCATAAGTGACATCAGTGTAACCAACCCTATACACCCGGCACCCAATACAACCGCTGTTTCACCTATTTGTGCATCAGCCTGGTTAGCTGCATGAAACCCAACTGCCAATGGCTCAATTAATGCTCCTTCAACTGTATCCATACCCCCAGGAAGCTTAAAACACATATTCTCAGGATATGCTAAGTACTCGGCAAAAGCTCCATCATAAGGTGGAGTCGCCAGGAATTCTACATCAGGACATAAGTTATATCTTCCTGTTTTGCAGAATTCACAGGTGCCACAGGGAATTCCAGGTTCTAATGCTACCAGGTCACCCTCCTTTAAATTCTCTGTATTTTTTCCAACCTTTACAACTCTACCAGCTGTTTCATGGCCAAGTATGATTGGATCTTCAACTACAAAATCCCCAATTCTGCCGTGTTCATAATAATGTAAGTCTGACCCACAGAGACCAACATGTTCAATTTTTACAAGAACCTCATTATCCTCAATCTCGGGGATATTTCTTTCAACTATTGACATTTTCCCAGGTTCTTTCATTACTGCTGCTTTCATTTTCTTCATCTAAAATCTCCTCCTGTAGTCATTATTTTAATTTTTTGCTATACTGCTTATACTTTTAGCTAATTTTAAACAGTATTCGGTTTGATAAAATACACTTTATTACAACATTATTATACTATCTTTTTTTCCTTTTTACAAATTTCGATAAATATAGACTTCATAAGTTAACAAAC
Source organism: Halothermotrichaceae bacterium (assembly GCA_048623215.1). Classification (GTDB taxonomy): domain Bacteria; phylum Bacillota; class Halanaerobiia; order Halanaerobiales; family DTU029; genus JBMCBT01. Next base: position 3,611 of record JBMCBT010000068.1, on the reverse strand, counting down.
TAAACAGGAGCTCCTCCAGTACAACTACAAAAGAAGCCTTGATTTAACAAAAGGCTTCTTTGCATTTGATTTTTTAAAAGTTTTTATTTTTATGGTATACTTTTGATCAGTTAATCATATTTTGAGCTTTATTCTTTTTATAACAAATGACAGGCTGAAAAATGCCCCTCATCATATTTTTTCATTACCGGCTCCTGCTGGCTGCATATCTCTACTGCCTGTGGACAGCGAGAATGGAAATGGCAGCCAGACGGTGGTTCAACCGGGCTTGGCACATCACCTTTAAGTATGATTCTATCTTTCATATATTCTGGATCAGCAACAGGAATAGCTGATAATAAGGACAAGGTATAGGGATGTAATGGGTTTTCAAATAATGTTTTTTTATCAGCCAGTTCAACTATTTTACCCAGATACATAACTGCTATTCTATCACTAATATGTTTGACTACACTTAAATCATGAGCAATAAAGAGATAGGTTAAGCTAAACTGCTGCTGTAAATCCTGTAATAAATTAATCACCTGTGCCTGAATAGAAACATCAAGAGCAGAAACAGGCTCATCAGCAATAATTAACTCAGGGTTTACTGCCAGGGCTCTGGCTACTCCAATCCTCTGCCTCTGTCCCCCGCTAAACTCATGTGGATAACGATTTAAATGTTCTAAACCCAATCCAACATTTTTTAATAACTCCTTTACTTTTTGTTTTCTTTCCTTCCTGTTTTTAACCAGTTTATGAGTATCAAGTGGTTCACCAATTATATCTCCAACTGTCATCCGGGGATTTAAAGAAGCATAGGGATCCTGAAAAATAATCTGCATTTTACGCCTCATTGCCCGCATACTTTTCTTATCCATTGCTAAAAGGTTCTGCCCTTCAAAATAGATTTCACCTGAAGTTGCTGTTAATAGACGTAAAATAGTCCTTCCTGTTGTTGATTTGCCGCATCCAGATTCACCAACAAGACCTAAAGTCTCTCCCTTTTTTATAATAAAGCTAATATCATCTACAGCCTTATTATAGCCAACGATTTTTCTGAACAGACCCTTTTTCACTGGAAAGTATTTTTTAAGATTTTTGATTTCCAGCAAAATTTCTTCAGTTGCCAATTTATTCACCTCCTGTCTACCTATACTGGCCTATCTTTATTCTATTTTTAGTTTTTCTAATTTTTTATAGTACCAGCACCGAACTTTATGCCCCGGCTCTATTTTTTCAATTTCAGGTTCTTCTTTAGCGCATTTTTCATCTGCCAGTGGGCAGCGTGTATTATATTTACACCCTTCGGCAAAATCAAGAGGATTGGGAACCACACCTGGAATAGCCTGAAGTCTATCCAGCTCTTTATTCAATCTTGGAATAGAATTTAATAATCCCCAGGTATAAGGATGTTTGGGACTGGTAAATAAGGTCTTGACATCAGTATATTCAACTATTTTCCCAGCATACATTACAGCTACCCGGTCTGCTATTTCAGCGATTACACCCAGGTCATGAGTAATTATCATAACTGACATCCCCAATTTATCTTTCAAACTATTTATCAAATCCAGTGTTTGGGCCTGAATGGTAACATCAAGAGCAGTCGTTGGTTCGTCAGCTATAAGTAATTGAGGATCACAGGATAAAGCCATAGCAATCATTACTCTCTGCCTCATACCTCCACTTAACTGGTGTGGGTATTCTTTGATTCTCTGGTCAGGTAAGGCAATTCCCACTTTTTTTAACATTTCTACAGACTCTTCCAGGGCTTCTTTTTTGTTTATTTTTTTATGAATCATTATCGCTTCAGCAATCTGGTCACCAATTGTAAAAACCGGATTAAGTGATGTCATCGGCTCCTGAAAAATCATAGAAATGTCATTACCTCTAATTTTTCTCATCTTTGACTGAGTCAGGTTTACAAGATTTTCATTCCCAAAGTTTATTTCTCCATCAACAATTTTGCCGGGCGGAGATTCAATAAGTCGCATAATCGACAAAGCAGTTACACTCTTTCCACATCCGGATTCACCGACAAGCCCCAGTGTTTCTCCTGGAAATATCTCAAAATCAACACCACCCACTGCTCTGACAATACCTTCATCTGTATAAAAATAAGTCTTTAAATTTTTTATCTCAATCAGTTTTTCCTCACTCAACTATATCACCTGCCTTTAACCTTTATATATTAATCCAAATTAACTATTTTTTATTTCTGGGGTCAAGTGCATCCCTCAGGCCATCACCAAAAAGATTAAACCCCAATACAGTCAGGACTATAGCCAGCCCCGGAAAAATAGACCACCACCACTGGCCGGGAGATATATAAGACTGACCATTGGCTATCATTAAACCCCAGCTGGGAGTAGGCGGCTGAGTTCCAAAACCCAGGTAGGTTAATCCTGCTTCAAGCATTATAATTGTACCTAACCCCAGAGTTCCCTGTACTATGACAGGTGCCATTACATTGGGAAATATATGCCTAAACATAATCTTATAGTCTCTAACACCTAAAGCCCGGGCAGCTTCTACAAATTCTTTTTCCTTTAAGGATAAAACCTGACCTCTGATAACTCTGGCTATTCCCATCCAGTAAACAAGGCTTATTGCCGTAAAGGTAAGAACCAGGCTTGGTGGAAAATAAGCTACAATTGCAATAATAAATAAAAGAAAGGGAAAAGAATATAAGACATTAATTAACCAGCTAATTATATCATCAATAATTCCCCCATAATAACCGGCCAGTGTACCGAGAATAATCCCAATCATTAAGGAAATACTCATAGAAGCCAGTGCAATTTGCAGAGAAATCCGGGCTCCATAAATAACCCGCGAAAAAATATCTCTACCATAAATATCTGTCCCGAAAAGATGCTGCCGGGACGGAGAAGCCAGCTGAGCCTCAGCCCCTTCTGCCCAGATAAGCTGTTCAATAGGGTCATAGGGAGCAATTAAAGGAGCCAGAATTGCTGCCATAATAAAAATAATTACAATTCCCATTCCCACCAATGCCATTCTGTTTTTCTTTAATTTTCTCCAGACATCTTTCCCTAATGTCCTCTCTTTTCTATTTATTTTGGCTAATTCCTGTTCTATCATATTACTCAATTATAAACACCTCCAGACTTATATCTTATTCATTATCAGCTTAGTCTCCTATTTATTTATGTGTTGCCTAATACGTTTTATATCAGTCATATCTAATACGGGGGTCAAAGTAACCATAAGAAAGATCAACAATAAGATTAGCTACTACAAAAACCAGTGCCATAAATAGAACAACCCCTCTGATTATCGGAAAATCCCTGTTCTGGACAGCCTGAATAGCAAGACGCCCCAGCCCAGGTAGTGAAAAAATTGTTTCAGTCAGCATTACCCCACCAAGTAATGCTGCTGTCTGCAGCCCAACTACAGTTACAACTGGTATTAGAGCATTTTTCAAAGCATGTTTTAGGACAACTAGCCTTTCTTTTAGCCCCTTAGCCCTGGCTGTAGTAATATAATCCATATTAATCACTTCCAGCATTGTTGACCTGGTTAAACGTACAATCAAAGCCATAGGCCTGACTCCCAGGGCAAACAAAGGTAAAATAAAATAAAACCATTCACCGTCCCCTAACCCTGTA
>JBMCBT010000067.1:0-7889 GCA_048623215.1 Halothermotrichaceae bacterium | reverse complement strand
TAGACAATATATCGCTTCTCATTATATCGTCTTACGATATAATACCACAAAAAAATCTCCGGGTCAATATTTATTTAGAAAATTTTTAAAATTTCTCCTAATCAAAGACCTCTCCTGCACTTTTAGATACACTTAATAATTCCCTGGCATACATTATAAATAATAAGAAAGTGCCACCTAATTTTTGACATAAATAATTTTCCAGGTTATAATAAGCATAATAGAAAATATTTGTTTTTTTACAAGTAAAAACGTATAAAGTCACTAATAGTTTAAAGTGATATAAAATTTTGAATGTTTTTTCACTTCTCAATATAAAAAAGATTGCCTTTATATCTTTTTTTAATAAGTGATTTGTTTTAAAAAAAAAATAAAAATAGAAGGATTTTTCTTTTTAATCGCGAATAATTTTAGTATAATCTATAATCAAAAGCTAGTTAAATAAACTTAGTTTAAATATTTATTATGAAACGAAAAATAACTTTATTTTAAAAAGGAGGTTAAATTAGACAGAAATAATATGGGCTTATTAAGAACTCCTCTGAATATGTGTTTGTTTTTTTTGTAAAAAAAATTATGTATAATTTTAAAATTATAAAAAAGTACTTATTAAAGGAAGTGATTTGAAGTGAATTTTAAGAAAAATCTTATTTTGTTTGTGTTTATATCGTTATTAATTATAAGCACAAACGTATTTGCAGCAAATTCAGGTCATACAGGTCCAAGTATTAACCCTGATACTGGAATTATTAGTTATTATCAATGGGTTGATGCTGGTGGATTAGTGGGAGTACAAGAAAACTATATTTTTATCGAAAGACTTTCAGAAGTTTCCTATTATAGCGAAATGGACGGCACTGGATTCTCCAAATTAATAACCGAAGATGGTGAAAATGTATTTTCTGGACGAGGTTCCCAGATCAAGGATTTAGAAAAAGGATATTATGAAGCATATAATGAGGTATATGCTCCTCCAAGTTCAAGTTCTTTATATTTAACCATTAGACCATACTTTAATTTATCTTTTATTAATGAAGGAGGAAGTGGTCAGGTAGATTTTTCAGTTTATAGTACAGATGATAGCGTAGACATACATACTATAGTAACAGATAGACAAGTTGAGAACTTTGCCAAAGCAGGTGATGAAATTCACCTCTCAGTAGAACCTGAAGAAGGTTTTGATTTTATATCTTGGGGTGGTGATATTTCTAGTACAAATAAAAATACTGTTTTTACTATGAATAAAGACAAAAAAATCACTGCTAACTTTAGAGTTAAACCTGTTACTTTACCAGACGATCATATTACCATCACTTATAATGGTTCTAATACTTTTGATATTGATTTTAAATGGAATGAAATTCGTAATCCTAATATTTCATATCAAGTAGCATTATCAAGTCATACTGAAAATCCTAACTTTGACGAAATTATAAATACTGAATCAAAATCTGAATATAAATTTGAAGATGTTGATGCCACTACAGACACTCTTTATCTTTATGTAAGAGCTCTTGATAATATAGGAAATTTCGGAGAATGGACGAAAAGTGAAAGTTTTGATTTAGAAGTTTCTAAACCTAGTTTTAGTTTATTTGGAAAAGCATATATTGACAGAGTAGGTGGAGGTACTCCTCTATATGAAGTTCATTTTGACTTCGCAGATGAGCTTGAAGCTGAGTATTTTATTAAACGTAGAGTAAAAGGGGATACTGATAGTACTTTGATTGGTAATTATACAAGAGAAGAGCTCCCAACTACAGATACAAACTATCAAATACTTAGTGATAACGATTTAGTACGTACTGAAGATTTAGAAGCTCATGAAACCTATGAGTATTTTGTATATTTCTTAAAAGACGGTGCATACTCAGAAACTTCAAAAGCAAGTATTACAATACCTAATATACCACTATCTGAACAAATAGATTTTATCGATATAACATTAAGTAACAGTGACTTAATAGTAGAAAATCTAATACCAGAATATGAATATCGTACAAATGACAGAAACTTTATTTTAAATATATCTAATAATGATCTAGAAGGAGATATGATAGAATATCAGCTTTATCTAAAAGATGATACAAATCCTTTCTTTGATGGCTGGCAGCAAGGTAGGAAATCTTTTTCCTTCAATGGTTCAGGTCAATATCAATGGTACTTGAAAGCCAGGGATGTTTACAAAGAAGATGATGAGATAATACATGGCGAAGAAATAAGAATTCCTGCTTCAGAAGATGAATACTTTATATTATCAATCTAAAGTTAAATAATTAATATAAGCCGGAGAATCTGATACAAGATCCTCCGGCTTTTTATATAAGTAACTTAGTTTTATTAGAAAAATCCATTTACATGTTTAATTTATTTGGAAAGGTTCATGTTATTTAGCCTTTCGTAGTACCTGCCTGCCCTTACCCGCTGGAATACAGAAAGGTGTCCCCAAAATAGGGTCTGAAATAATCTTACATTCCATTCCAAACACTTCTCGTACCATCTTGCCATTAACTACTTTCTCTGGCTTACCCTGTGAATAGATATTCCTATCCTTTATGGCTACTATATTATCTGCATAGCGACAGGCCAGATTCAAATCATGTAAAACCATGGCAATCGTTGATTCTTCCTTTTGATTCAAATCATATAATAAATCCAATACCTCTATTTGGTGAGCCAGATCCAAATAAGTTGTTGGTTCATCCAGAAGTATAGTTTTAGTTCCCTGAGCCAGAGTCATAGCAATCCAGGCTCTCTGCCTTTGTCCACCCGATAGAGAATCAACAGCTCTGTTAGCGAGAGAAGACATCTTTGTCAGTTCAAGAGCTTTATTAACCATATATTCATCTTCTTCTGACCACTGCTGAAGCCAGTTTTGGTGTGGATATCTACCCTGTTTCACCAATTGAAATACAGTCAAGCCTTCAGGGGCTATCGGACTCTGGGGAAGAATTGCAAGCTTTTTAGCATCCTCTTTGGTAGATAAGCTATTAATTTCTTTCCCTCCTAATAAAACAGTACCCCCAACTGGTTTCAACAATCTTGCCATAGAACGCAATAATGTGGATTTACCACATCCATTTCTACCAATTAAGACAGTAATTTTCTTCTGTGGGAGCAATAAATCCAGGTCTTCAATAATTGCTTCTTTCCCATATGATAAAGTTAAAGATTCTGTAGATAAGTTAGTCATATTTTTTGCCTCCTATGCTGTATTACGTGTTTTATATAAAAGATATATAAAAAAGGGAGCTCCTATTCCCGATACAAATATACCTGCAGGTAAATCAAGTGGTAGAAAAGCAGTCCTTCCCAGTAAATCTGCCAGTATTACAATAATTCCACCTATTAATGCTGAAACTGGTATTAGAGTTCCAAAAGAACGCCCGACTATTTTCCTGGAAATATGGGGAGCAATTAAACCAACAAACCCAATTCCCCCCGCGAAAGCAACAGCAGAGCCTGCCAGAGCCACACTTATTAATAAAAAAGCCAGACGATAAATTTGTACCCTTACTCCTAAACCCACAGCAAGTGAATCTCCTAATTCTTTTACATTAATAGTCCTGGATAATATCAAAGCAATAGGGAAAAATATCAATAACCATGGTAACATAGAATGTACATCCCTCCAATTTGCTCCATAAACACTCCCAGTTAACCAGATATAGGCTCTGGCAGTTGTAGTTATAGGACTAATAACTATCATAAAAGTTGTAATAGCTCCCATTACTGCAGCCATGCCAATACCAATAAGGACTAGCCTGATAGGAGTAACACCGCCTTTCCAGGATAATAAATATATAAGTAGTGAAACAATAGCCGCACCTGTAATAGCAGCTACCGGAAGCCATCTAATACCAGAACTCCCGGAAAAATAGGCAATATACAAAACCGCAGCAGCAGAAGCTCCACTTGTAACCCCAATAACATCTGGGGATGCCAGAGGATTACGAATAATTCCCTGTAAAATTACCCCTGATATACCCAGAGCAGCCCCAACAAGTAAAGCCAAAATAACTCTTGGTAATCTTAGAGTATTAATAACAAATGAATAATTAGCTTCTCCAATTCCTAATATATTCTTAATGACAACTATAGGACTAATAATAGTACTTCCAATAGACAAGCTCACTATAACAATTGCCACTGTTATTAATATAAGTAGAAATAATACCAGTATAGTCTTTTTGTTTATTTGAAAAGATATAGAGCCAGATTTATTTCGATAGGTAAAATAATTATCCATTACTTTTAAACCCCCTACGAGCCACAAAAATAAAAAACGGAGCTCCGATTAATGCAGTAACTACCCCAATGGGCATTTCCTGGGGCATAATAATAAATCTTGCTGCTACATCAGCCATTAATAACAAAGTCCCTCCCAGCACCATACTATAGCTTATTACCCAACGGTAATCATTACCTACAAAAATACGTGCAATATGCGGGACAATCAATCCTATAAAACCAATAGAACCTGCCACAGCCACTGACCCTCCTGCCAGAAAAACAATAATAAAGCCCATAAGCACTTTAATCAAAATAGTTCTCTGCCCCAGACCTCTGGCAACATCCTCACCTGACATCAGGATATTGATATGGCTTGAAAGAAATAGTGCCAGAATAACTGATCCTGTCATATAAGGTAAGATTGGTTTCAACATATCCAAACTTCTTCCAGCAACTGATCCAGCAAGCCAGAATAATATCCCCTCTAAGCTCTGCTGATTAATTACCAGTAAGCCCTGTGTAAAGGAAAGAAAAAGGGCTGTAATTGCAGCCCCTGCCAGGACTATCTTTATTGAAGAAAGTCCATCTCTCCCCAGTGAACCAAGAAAATAAACCAGAATCTCTGCAATTAATGCTCCAAGAAATCCTATCCACATATATTCTACCAGTGATGCTGCTGGAAAAAACGTAGCTGTAAATACTATGAAAAATAATGCTCCAGCATTGATACCAAAAATTGAGGGTGAAGCTAAGGGATTTCTTGTTATAGCCTGCATAAGTGCACCTGCTATAGCCAGACTAGCTCCTACAACTAATGCAATTACTGCCCTGGATAAGCGTGTAGTTCTAATAATAATATGTTCAGTTGTAGATTGATTATATACAGTAAAAGCTTCAACAACTGTGCTAAAAGGAATCGAAATTTGCCCTACAGCTACACTTATCATAAATGAAGCTATTAGAAGAACAATACTTATAATCAATCCCCATATTTTCAATTTCTTACTGCTTAATAAATGATTCATTTTCTTCTCCTGACTTGAGTGAGAATTATTCTTCTAAGCCAAAGTGTTCATATATCTGGTCTAGCATAATGTGTGCAGATAAAATACCACCTGCCATATTCCAGGCAACCTCATCGACTTGATAGACTTGATCATTTTGGACAGCATCTAAATTTTTCCATAATGGATGGTTGGTCCATTCCTGATATGTGTTTTTTACTGCCTCATCTTCTGACATAAAAATAAAAAACACATCTGCATTCATTTCAGGAATACTTTCTTTACTTGTAAGCTGAGTACCCCAGGTATCCTTTTTATGTGACTCAGGTCGCTCAAAACCCAATTCATTAAGAACCCGTCCAGCAAAACCACTATAGTAAATTCGTGCATGATCAGCCCTGAAATTAAGTAAAGCTACCTCAACTGGCCATTCTTCTCCTGATTTATCTTCAATCTTTTCTTTAAAGTCTGCAACGCGATTTTCCCAATTAGTAAGCACTTCTTCGCCTTTTTCTTCTATTCTCATAGAACTAGCCATTAATTCAACAGTTTCCTTAAACTTAAATACAGTCTCATGGGCAACTGTTGGTGCAATCTGTGATAAAAGATCATAAATTTTTTCATGCCTCATTTTTGAAACAATAATTAGATCAGGATTTAAATTAGCAATCTCTTCAATATTCGGTTGGGTTTCCAGACCGACATGTTTTACCCCTTCTAGCTCATCCCTAAGATACTTATACATAGGTTTTTCAACCCAGGAATCAACAACTCCTACTGGAGTTACACCCAGAGCAACTGCCGCATCATTAGCTCCCTGGTATAAAGTTACAATCCTTTTTGGTGTTCCCTGTATTTCTGTCTCACCCATAGCATGTTCAATGACAATTACCTCTTCTTCTGCATGTAGAAAGTCAGCAGTTATTCCTGACCCAAGAATTAAAACAGATAGTAAAAACATAAAAAATAATTTTGATAAATAATTCCTTGATTTTAGCATTACTAATGCCCTCCCCTAATTTTAAATAGATTATAATTTTTCCGGCAGTTTATAAATTAATAAATATATCTGCCTTAAAACACTAGCTGAACTCATTTCCAATTAAAAACCATTTTTATTTATATTTTATTTATGTAATTGAAAATGATTTTCATTCGCTTTTATAAGTGTAACTAATCATACCGTTTTTGTCAAGTTTGAGATACTATTTTTTTAGCAAATTTTTCTATATAAGTTCAGCATGTTTGACTTTATTCATTAAGTTAAATATAATATTGATGTAGAGATATTATTCGGAGGTGTTATTATCTTTTATGATATGTATCCCTTGACCTGGCTTTAGTTGCTTAATAGTCTGAGTTATACAATCCCTAAATGATTCGTGTTCCCCGCGTCCATCAATAGTGATATATTTAATATCTTTTTTCATTAATTAATCATTCCTCTCAAATCAAGAATTGATAATTATAGTTTAACCCAAAATATCTTGAATGATTTCAGCTACCCAATTTTTTACCCTATCCTCTGTTAACTCATCCTGATTGTTTTTATCAATAGGCAGACCTACAAATTGCCCCTCAACTACAGCTTCTGAATCTGTAAAATCATAAGTATCAACAAAGACCTTCCCTATTACTTCAGCTCCATTTGCTTCTACTTCTTTATAGATTTTGCCAATAGCATCAACAAAGGTATCTGGATACATTTCCTGATCACCTGTCCCAAAGATAGCTACCTTTTTATTATCAAAGTCAGTTTCTTTAACTTTTTCAATAAATAGGTCCCAATCATCCTGCAGATCCCCAAGTCCCCATGTAGAGGAACCTAATAGCAACTTATCATAATTAGCAAGCTCTTTCTCTGAAACTGAGGCTACATTATGTAAGTCAACTTTCTCTTTACCTATAGTTTCAGCAATCATTTCTGCAATCTCCTCTGTGTCACCCATTGTACTACCATAGAATATTCCTATCTTACTCATAATTATCTCCTCCTATTTTTTATGTCCCTAATGTAATAAACTTCTTTTTTCTAAGTTTTTATATATACTTGACCAGTTTCGTCTAGAGAAAACTATGTCAATCTCTTTATCTTTAGCCTCTTTTTTAAGCAATTTCATAGCTGTATATTGAAGACCTCCTTTCTTAATAAAATTGGATCAGAAAAGCAAAAGTATATTATCCCCATTGTTTTTATCGGGATTATATTATATGAATAAGCAGCAAGAACCGCTGCTTTAGAAAAACATATCAATTAAGCACAAAAAATATTTTTTTGCCTTTTCTGTATAGCCTCTTTCCTCAACTTTCTTTCAATAAACCTTTTACATTGATCTACTCTATCATATCCCAGCATTATTCCTAAAATAAAATCCTCTTCATCGCTGTACTCTCTTAAATCATTTTTATTTATCTTATCAATTACATTTATACAATTTTGATTCCCAAAGAATACATTGATCTTTTCACTATTTACATGATATATCAGATATGGGATTTTATAATCTTCCAGTCTTCTTTCAATCTCTTTTTTGTCACTGGCTTTAGTTGTGTGTAAAATAAGATTCCTCAAACCTTTCTTATATTCATAAATATGGTGATTAAATACTTTCATTGTCCTCCCCCTTTTTTATAAAATAAATTTTGATATTA
>JBMCBT010000066.1:0-8138 GCA_048623215.1 Halothermotrichaceae bacterium | reverse complement strand
AAAGAAAAAAGCAACCATAATGGTTGCTTTAATTACAATATTTATTCACTCACTACCTCTTCACCTTTATAATGGCCGCATTCAGGACATACTCTGTGTGACAGCTTTAATTCATGACACTGTGGACATTCTACCAGGTTTGGAGACTTAAGTTTCCAGTGAGTACGTCTTTTGCGTTTACGTGACTTTGATGTTTTTCTCTTAGGTACAGCCATATTTTACACCCCCTTATTCTTCCTCATCTTCATCAAGCAATTCTTTCAATTTCGCCAACCTCGGGTCAACAAATTCAACTTCACAATCACATTCACCTTTATTCAAATTTTGACCACATTGTGGACAAAGTCCTTTACAGTCTTCATCACATAGTGGTTTGATTGGCATATTTATTAGTATATTTTCTAAAAACAGATCTGTAAGATCTATACTATCGACATCAGCTAAATCTTCCTTTAATAACTCTTCGTCAATTTTAATATCCAAATCATAATTGAATTTTTCCAGACAGCGGCTGCAGACCATAATTAAACTTCCGGTTAAATTACCGGTCAGCACAAAAGAATCCTGTGTATTATATATATCAAGTTTAATATCAAATGGAAATGGTGCTTTAATTTCCTGTTTTCTATAATTAATATCAGGAATATCTACTTTCTTTTTAATACTTTTATAACTTCCTACTTCTTTTAAATTACTCAAATCAATTATCACTGTTTAATCACACCTTTATTTACAACCACTCTTAATTATAATAAAAATATAAATCTCTTGTCAAGTTATTTTATCTTTATTTTACAAGTTCTTCAGTATCACGGGCAATCATTAACTCTTCATTAGTAGGAATAACAAATACCTTTACATCAGAGTCTTTTGTGGATATTTCAATCTCTTTTCCGCGAATTTTATTTGCATCTTTATCAAGTGTTATCCCCAGAAATTTCAAATTATTAATAATAGTTTCCCGGGTTCTGCTTTGATTTTCACCAATGCCGGCTGTAAATACAATTGCATCTACTCCCGCCATAGCAGTCATATAACCACCTATATATTTGGTGACACGATAATCAAATATTTCTAAAGCTGTTTGAGCCCTTTTATTACCATTTACAGCTGCTGCTTCTACATCTCTTGAGTCACTACTGATTCCGGATACTCCAAACAGTCCACTTTCTTTGTTCATAATATTATCTATTTCTTCCATTGATAAATTCTCTTTATCCATAATAAATGGGATAATGGCTGGATCTATATCTCCACATCTGGTTCCCATTACCAGCCCTTCCAGAGGAGTTAGACCCATACTTGTGTCCACTGACTTACCCTTATCAACAGCTGCTATACTGGCGCCATTTCCCAGGTGACAGGTAATTATCTTCAGATCATCAATTTTTTTATTCATAAAATTTGCAGCTCTATTAGCTACATATTTGTGTGATGTCCCGTGAAAACCATAACGCCTGATACCGTGTTTTTCATAATATTCATACGGCAGACCATACATATAGGCCTGTCGGGGCATTGTCTGATGAAAGGCAGTATCAAAAACAGCAACCTGTGGTTTATCTGGTAATATTTCCTCACATACTTTTATTCCAGTAAGATTATGAGGATTATGCAGTGGTGCCAGGTCAGATACTTCTTCTATCTGTTTAATAACATTTTCATCAATTAATGTAGATGAAGCAAATTTTTCTCCACCATGAACAACCCTGTGTCCAACTGCATTTATTTCATCCATATCTTGCAATACACCATAATCATTATCCAGCAGTGTATCTATAACAAGCTTGATACCAGTTGCATGATCTGGAATATCGGTTTTTATTTCTATTTCGTCTTTACCATATGGCTCATGTTCAAGTAAAGAATCGTCTATACCAATTCTTTCTACAACTCCTTTAGCCAGAACTGTTTCATCTTTCATATCTATTAATTGATATTTTACTGAAGAACTGCCGCTATTTAATACAAGAATTTTCATTTTATCCACTCCCTAATTATTTTCTGCCTGAACCGACGTAATAGCTACTAAATTCACAATATCATCTGCTGAACAGCCGCGGGAAAGATCATTAATTGGTTTTGCTATACCCTGAAGCACAGGACCAATTGCCTGAGCACCAGCAAGTCGTTGAACCAATTTATAACCAATATTGCCAGACTGTAGATCCGGAAATACCAGAACATTAGCCTTTCCACCTACTGGACTTTCTGGACATTTTGTCTTCGCAACAGATTCTACTAAAGCAGCATCTGCCTGCAATTCTCCATCAACATTCAAATCAGGTTCTTTCTGCCTTACATATTCTGCTGCTTTGACTACTTTGTCTACTACTTCATGCTGTGCACTTCCTTTTGTGGAAAAAGATAATAAACCAACTACTGGATCAAAATCCAGAAGTGTTTCTGCAGTTTTAGCAGAAGAAATTGCAATTTCAGCCAGTTGTTCCGGCTCTGGTACTGGATTGACTGCACAATCAGCAAATAATAACACACCCTCTTCTCCAAAATTACTCTCAGAAACCTGCATAATAAAAGCACCGGAAACTATAGAAATTCCAGGTTTTGTTTTAATTATCTGGAATGCAGGTCGTAATACATCACCAGTAGCATTGATAGAACCAGCTACCATACCACTTGCTCTGCCAGTATGTACCAACAAAGTACCAAAATAGAGGGGATCGACTACTTTACTTCTCGCATCTTCTCGTGAAATCCCTTTGTGTTTACGTAAATCATAAAATACATCAGTAAACTCATCCAATAAATCAGAATCATCTGGATTAATTAAAACTGCATCATCAATACTAACTCCCTGCTCCTGGGCTATACTATTAATCTCTTCTTCTCTGCCCAATATAAACAAATCTGCTATTTCCTGCTCAAGTATTAAAGCTGCAGCTTTAACTACTCTTGGTTCTTTACCTTCAGGTAGAACAATTTTTTTCTTATTGTTACTAGCCCTTTCTTTAAAATTAGTCAACAAATCCATTAACCCATCCCCTTTTTAAAATTTTAAATGGTACAAATTGTATCTATATAATTTTTCTGATATCATTAATATAATACTACAACTTATTCAATAATCCTTTATATTATCTAAAAGAAACACTTATCAAAATTTTAAGATATTTTCAAAATATACTATAAGGAGATTTTTTTATGAATATATTAGGTATTATAACCGAATATAATCCCTTTCATTATGGACATCTATATCATCTAAAAAAGGCCAGAGAAGTTAGCCAGTCTGATGCTGTCATCTGTATTATGAATGGTAACTTTATGCAGAGAGGACTCCCGGCAATCCTTAACAAATGGGCAAGAGCAGAAATGGCTGTTAAAAATGGTGTTGATATTGTAATAGAACTACCTCTGGTTTATGGAATCAGAAGTGCAGAGTATTTCGCTTATGGTGCAGTCAGTCTTCTCCAGTCAACCAATATAACCGATTTCCTTGTCTTTGGAAGTGAAGTAGGTCAAACAAGACCACTGATAGAAATTGCTGAAATTCTACTAAAAGAAGCTCCTTACCTCAAACAAAGACTAAAACATTATTTAAATCTGGGGCAACCATTTCCGAAAGCAAGAGAATTAAGTATTAAGGATTACCTGACAATTAAAGACAAACAATATAATATAAATAAAAATGACCTTCTAGCCATTATTGGTGAACCAAACAATATACTTGGAATTGAATATATTAAAGCATTGTTAAAATTAAAATCAAAGATTAAACCACTTACTATCACACGAAAAGGTAGTAATTATCATGAGCAGATCCTGGAAAAAGGTAAAATAGCCAGTGCAACTGCTATTAGAGAACAGATTATTAGTAATGGATTAGAATCAGTTAATCAGTTTTTACCAGAATCAACTAAAAATATATTAGACAAAAAAAATAAGACAATACCTCCACAACTGGACAATCTGGGCTTAATGATATTGAGTAGATTACGCAAGCTAACTGCTGAGGATTTATTAAAATTTGCCGAAATAGACAATGGTATAGAAAACAGAATCACTGAAACATCCCGTAAAACAGGGACGCTTGCAGGATTAATTGATAAAATAAAAACAAAGGCCTTTACCAGAACAAGGATACAGCGAAATCTATTACATATTTTATTTAATATAAAAAAGAATGACTTTGAATTATTAGATAAATACGGATGTCAATATCTTAGAGTTCTGGCTATCGGTAAAAATGGAGCAAAAATATTATCAAAACTAAATAAAAAAGCAGATATACCGGTTATTGTAAATCCATCTGAACAGCTGTCAGATATAAAACCTGCCAGTAAGAATCCTTTAATCAAATCTTTAAGTTATGATATAATGGCTAGTGATATATATACATTATTATCTCCTGATACTAAATCCAGAAAGGCCAGGCTTGATTTTATCAAACCAATCATAAAACACCCCTGACGGGGTGTCTGTTTTCTCTTTCTATCTCTCTCTACCTACCTAATCACACAGAAACAGTTTGGATTTTTTTCATTTATCATAAAATTTATCTTCATCAAAAACAAGCATCATATATTAATGCCTTTTAAGATAATTTAACATATCATCAAAAGTATCAACTGATACTACTTTGATTTTACTGGCAGTTTCTGCTGCTTTTTCATAATTAACTACTGGTGAAAAAAATAGTTCTGCATTATTTTTTTCGGCAGCCATTACCTTTTGTTCAACACCATCTATTTCACCTATTTTACCATCAAGATCAATAGTTCCGGTACCGGCAATTCTTTTACCTTTTGTTATGTCATCTGGTACTAATTGATTATATATTTCCAGTGCAAACATACCTCCTGCAGAGGGGCCAGCAATATTTTTAGTCTCAAAGATTACTTCCCGGGGGAAATCATAATTTATATTTGAAAAAATCATAATTCCTAAAGAAGCTTTATCAGGTGTCTGCTTAGTTTCTACAGTTTTTATATTATATACAATTATTTTTTCATCTCTTTTTACTGTTATCTTTACTTTTTCACCTATTTTGTGTGAACGAATCTGATCTACAGCTTGACTATCCTTTTCAATTCTTTTATCATCTACTTTTAAAATTATATCTCCTTTTTCTAACTTCCCTTTGGCATTACTGCCTTCCATAATTTCAGAAACTAATACTCCCTTATTATCTGTTTCTACTTCATAACCGGCTCTCCGCAGGGCAACAGTCTGAGCCTTCTTTTTACTGTCTTCCATATAATATGTCATAATATCAAAATATTCTAAAACATCTACACCTTCCGGTAAATGTTCGGACATCGGATCCAGTTCCACACCTCTGGGCTTTTGTATTTTAAATGAAATAATATCCCAGACTGTAGCATATTGTGTTGTTACAGCTGTTAGCAATAATTCTCCATCTATATTAGCCTTATAACCATCTTTGACAGATATTATCGTTCCTAAGTCTTCAGCTACTCCTGGTGAAACAATCATATAACCTTGTGAAACCAATGTAGATGGAATAAAATGTATTAAGATAAATGCTATAAATAAGATACCAAAAATATTTCTCAATAACTGCTTTTTCTTTCTCATGTACTTCTCTCCTTAATTTTCTCTTTAAGCTTGGGTAATACTGCATCTACAGCCTTACGGCCGGCAGTAAAACATTGTTGATATTGTTCTAAATCAAAAGAAGAACAATCTTTCATATCTGGTTTTATTATTATATCAGCTTCCAGCCGTCTATATTTATTTAGTTCATGCTGGATAATATCAAAAGTATTAAACAAAATATCAAATATATTTTTTGTCTTTTTATTTACACTATCTGCTCCTACATCCACTGCAATTACAATATCAGCTCCCATATCGCGGACAATGCTGACAGGTATGGGATCAAGGACAGCTCCATCAACCAGCAGTCTATCCTGATATTGATAGGGAACATAAATACCAGGAATTGAAGTGCTGGCTCTAACAGCCTTTGCCAGTGACCCCTCTTTTAATACTATGTGCTCACCACTTTCAATATCACAGGCAACAGCAGCAAAAGGTATATTTAATTCAGAAAATTTTTTTCCATTTGTTATTATTTCTAAAAATGATAAAAATTTTTCCCCTTTAATTAAACCTTTTCTGGGAAAAGTAATATCAGTGATATGATCCCAGTCCAGCTCTTTAGCAATTTCTTTTATGTATTTTATAGGAAGACCTGCAGCATAAACACCGCCAATAAGACTACCGATACTGGTACCAGTGATCATATCGATTTTGATTCCCTCTTCCTTAAGTCTTTCCAAAACAGTAATATGAGCTAATCCCCGGGCAGCGCCAGACCCCAGTGCAAGACCAATTTTTAAGTCTTTATTTCCTCCCATAAATTACCCTCCATAGTTATTATCTTTTTCTTATTATATAGTAAGATATAGCAAAATGCAAAATGAACCCCAGGCAGTCTATACTGATAAATCATATAAAATAGTTTGCATTAATGCTGTAAAAAATAGTATTATAATACTAGCTGATAAAATTTCATATTAATGTCAGTTGACCAATTTAGTGTCAGTCGACAGAAAAATACAACAGCAGGTGATAAAATGTGTGGCAGATATTTTTTCAAAGTGAAAATTGAAGATTTGATAGACAGATACGGCCTGTATCTCGACAAAGATATCAGCCTGGAAAACCAGGGCGAAATTTTCCCAACACAGACTGCAGCTGTTATTATCCGTAATAATAATAAAAACAGACTTGAGCAATTCAAATGGGGTTTTACTCCCTCCTTTACCAATAGGCCAATTATAAACAGCAGAAGTGAAACTATAGCCAGCAAAAAAATGTTCAAAAAATCTTTTTATAACAAAAGATGTATTATTCCTGCCAATAGTTTTTTTGAATGGAAAAAATCAGATAGCCGGAAAATTAAATACAGAATTTTTCTGGAAAATGAGCCAATTTTCTCACTGGCTGCTATTTATGATAGTTTTAAAGATAACAATGGCAATAAGGTCAACTGTTTTAGTATACTCACTACTGAACCCAATAATACTATATCAGCTATTCATAACAGAATGCCGGTTATTATACGAAAATCTGATGAAAAAAACTGGCTAAATACAGACTATAAAGATAAAGATGGTTTGAAAAAGTTACTCAAACCATATCCTGACCAATATATGAAGGCCGAACCTGATGACCAGAACCAGCAGCTAAGCCTGGATTTTTAACAGAAGTAATCATTGTTGTAATTAAACTTACCATATATCAGCTGCTGACAGTAAAATTTTGTTAATCCAGACATATTTATTAAAACCAGACATGTCTATTTAACGTCCGTGTCCACCAATGGTGGTCTTTATACGTTCTTTTACACTACCACTCTTTAAACTTTTACCGAAAAAGAGTGCCTTATAACCATATTTATCCTGAAGACCGTCTTTGGTTTTATACAACATTATCTCTTCTAGTTTGTCATCAAACAAATTTAACTGTAAAGATGATTCGGTAGTTAAATTCCCCAGTGCCAGACTTATTTTGCGAACCTTCTGCTGCTGATAATTCTCATTTAACAATTCCAGAGCAGTCTCATAAACAGCAGTGGTCGAATTAGTATAATCCGGCCTTGTTCTTTGTACATGAAATCCACTACCTCTTTCATTACGGCTATAGCCAATACCCAGATTAATTGTTTTTCCCAGTAGTTTTTTATCTCTGGCTCTTTTGGCAGCCTCTTCTGCCAGTTCAAAGATAACTGTTTTAATCTCTTCTAAGTCATCATAATCTTTAAAAAGAGTAATTCCTCTCCCCAGTGATTTGTGTTTATCGAGATAATGCCCCTCTACCTTTGATAGGTCTACTCCCCAGGCGTGATAATAAAGCTGATTTCCCATAATACCGAACTTATTTTCCAGATATTCAAGCTCTAAATGAGCCAGGTCTCCCACTGTATTTATTCCAATATTTTTAAACTTTCTGGCAAGACGGGAACCTATTCCCCAACAGTCACTCAACTTTACCGGCCATAATTTTTCCGGTACATCCTGATAAGTCCATTCAGCCAGCCCTTTTTTCTTACCTTCGATATCCATCGCCACTTTGGCCAAAAACATATTGGGACCAAGCCCCATACTGGCCGGCAATCCAAACCGTTTTCTCAGTGCCTTTTTTATTTC
>JBMCBT010000065.1:0-8269 GCA_048623215.1 Halothermotrichaceae bacterium | reverse complement strand
ACTAAAAACACTCTCTCTGCTGAATAGAATAAAAAATATGTCACATTAACATAAAAATCTTCATATATTAATATATATCTACAGGAAAGGAGAGCTTATATGAAGGATCAACAAAGGAGAGACCGTGACCGCTACCGAGATCCAGATGAATGCCCCTGGCGCCCCCCGGATGATAATTATTATCCTAGCCCTCCAGGAAATCCAGGAAGAAATTATCCTGATGGAAGAGGTGTTAGCCCTCAATCAATAGCCCGCTGTGTCTATCCTGTAGTAGAACATGGTCTCAAAGAAGCTAAAGCTACCGGTTCCAGACATGCAATGATGGAAGTAGCACTAATGTCATACCTTATGGGTATGGGCTTTAATTATAATACTGCCTATAATATTGTTGAATACTGGGAATATGAAAACATTATAACTTTTGATAAATAACTATTCTATTTTCCTTTTATATTAAATATCTTAAAGACCTGATTTTATAATATTATAAAATCAGGTCTTTTTTTATATTTTGTATTAATTTTCGCTTTTCTGGTAAAATTAATAAAGTAATCATCTCACAAAAAGGAGGGCGCTTATTGAAAACAAAAATTTTTCTATTTATTTTAGTTTTATTAATGACCTTACTGGCAGGTTGTGCTGGTGAATCTTCTCCACCCAAAACAACCCCACCAGAGGCAGAACCCGATGTCCAGACAACAGCTTCCATAGTAGATAATGCCGATGCCTTTAAAAAAGCTATCAGTAATACCGGTACCTGGATAATCTGTCTGACCGAAGATATCTCCATTGATGAAGATATTGTACTTGATGGTAAATTTACCAATGGTAAAAAAGATGATAACGGCAATGAAATAGTTCAGCGTAAAGTAGCACTTTATGCTCAAGATGAAAACCGTAACATAACTGATAGATACACCTTAACAGCACCAAAATTTACTATCAACAGCCCTAAAGCAAGTATTCAACACGGCACATTTAAAGGTGACCTGTATATTTCAGCAGAAGATTTTCAATTAGTTGACACTACTGTAGAGGGAGATCTTTATTTCACTAATGAAGAAGCCCAATCTTCCTATACCAAAGATGGTGATAGTGAAATAACGGGGAAAACTGAACTACAGGAATAAATTGATACAAACCGATACAAAAAAAAGGCCCTCTACTGGAGGGCCTTCATTTTTTCCGGGGGGAAACAAGCTTTTTACATATTCTATTTTATTATACTAATAAGTAGTTTTGTTCTTATACTTAATTACTTTTTAGATATTCATCAACTCTAAGAGCTGCTTTGGCACCTTCAGCAGCAGATATTATAATCTGTTTATCCTTTATATCGGTAACATCCCCGGCTGCCCAGATACCTTTTACATTAGTTTCATTATTTTTATTAATTACAATTTCTTTTCTTTGATTAGTTTCCAGTTGCTTGCTTACAAAATCTGAATTAGCTACAAGTCCTATTTCAATAAAGAGTGCATCGATATCCAATTTTTTATCGGCATCAGTTTCATTATTTTTAATAATAACAGAGTTTAATTTTTCTTCTCCTATTATCTCATCAACTACTGTTGAAGTGAATATATCAATACTATCATTTTCTTCAGCTTTTTCCTGAAGATACTTATCACCCATTAGTTTATCCTGTAATTCAATTAAAGTAACATCACAGTCAAGCTTTGCCAGATCAAGACTGGCTTCCAGCCCCGAATTTCCACCTCCTACCACAGCAACAGGACTACCAGCGTATTTATAACCATCACAGATAGCACAATAATGGACTCCATTTCCAGATAATACATATTCCTGTTTCATCCCCAGGCGGCGTTTTTTTGTTCCACTGGCAATAATAACAGCTTTTGTTTTATATTGTTTATCATTATCTGTTTTGATAATATGTTCTTCTTCCCCTGTTTCTATAGTTTCTACTTTTTCTCCCAGTATTGAAGCAACATTGTATTGATGTGCATGCTCCCAGAAAGCATCAATTATCTCAGCACCATTAGCATCAATCATACCAATATAATTTCCTACTTCTTCGGTATCAATTACCTGACCACCTATGTCTTTAGATATAAGTAAAACCTCAATACCTTTTCTGGCAGCATATAAAGCTGCATTTATCCCGGCCGGGCCTGCTCCAATTATTATTAGCTCCCAACTTCTGTCAGAATAATTCTCAGCAGTAATCCCAATTTTTTTATTTAATTTTCCCGACCTTTCTAACTCAATTAGCTCATCATAGCCACCTATATGGTCTCCATCAATAAATATTTGCGGAACTGTTTTTCTGTCAGTTCTTTTTTTCATCTCACTATATTTATTACCTTTATCTATGTCGTATTCATCAAAGCTCATTCCCTTACTTTTCAAAAAAGCCTTTGCCTTACGGCAATATGGACACCATTTTTTTGAATATAACTCGATATAAGGTTCTTGTTCAGAATTATTAATTTTAATTCCCTCCTTATAAATCTTAATTTACAGTCAATTTTTCTACCATTACTTATTTTATACAAATAACTAACTTAACATAATTATAATATTTTATATTTCTTATATATAATAATATCATCTATCTTCTCTGGTGAAAGTATAATAGATTACAATTGTAACTTTTTCTCAAAAACTCATCTTAAATTTGGGAAATTTCCAGGCAACTGCCAGTTAATATAAAGCAACAAAAAGCCTAGTGTTCATCTAAAAGCATATCATCAAGACCTCCACCGGCTGGAACCATTGGAAACACATTTTCTTCTTCTCCAATGATAAAATCAAGTATATAAGGACCACTACCTGTCAGAGCTTCTTTTAGAGCAGGCCGAACATCTTCGCTAGCATCAACTCTTTTTCCTTTTATCCCATATCCATCAGCCACCTTAATAAAGTTCGGTACCATCTCCGGGCAGTTTTTATTGGGCCCAGAGCATTGTGCTGGACATCCTTCCTGCTTTCTCATACAGGTTTGAGAATACCTTTTATCGTAAAACAATTCCTGCCACTGGCGAACCATACCAAGATATTGATTATTTAAAATAATTATTTTTACTGGTATTTTATTTTTGGCTATAGTAGCTAATTCCTGTATATTCATCTGCAGGCTGCCATCACCGGCTATACAGATTACAGTTTCATCAGGATTCCCTACCTGAGCTCCAACAGCGGCTGGAAATCCATAACCCATTGTTCCCAGCCCTCCAGAAGAAATAAAACTGCGTGGTTTGATAGAACGAAAATATTGAGCTGCCCACATTTGATGCTGGCCTACTTCAGTGGTGATAATAGCATTACCCTCTATTAATTTATCCAGTTCTTCAATTACCATACCCGGGTTTATTTTATCTGTATGATTTTTTCCGCTATCCTGACTGTTTTTCATATCTTCTGTATGACTTTTTCCTTTTATGGTATCCAGCTCACGCCATTTTTTTATTTTATTATTCCACCGGGATAACTTTCTCTCCTTTATTAAGGGAAGTAATTTCATCAATGTCTGCTTTACATCACCAACTATTGCTACATCTACCTCAATTAGTTTTCCTATTTCTGCAGAATCTATATCCACATGAATGATATCTGCACCAGGAGCAAAAGTTTCTAACTTGCCTGTAACCCGGTCATCAAACCTGGCTCCAAGAGCAATAATCAAATCAGAATTTGTAACAGCAAGATTGGCCTCTGTTGTCCCGTGCATTCCTAACATACCCAGGCTTAATTTGTCCTTGCGCGGGAAAATACCTATTCCCATTAAAGTTGTTGTAACTGGAATGGCTGCTTTTTCAGTCAACTCTCGCAAAATATAATCCGCCCCTGAAATTATCGTTCCACCACCGGCATAAATTACAGGCTTTTCTGCATTATTGATCAAATCTGCAGCTTTTTTTATTTCATCCATATTATCTTTATTTGATGTTTTATACCCTACTATATCAGTATCCTTCGGATAAGAAAACTCAGCTTCGTCAGTCAAAACATCTGCCGTAATATCTATCAGTACTGGCCCCGGCCTTCCATTTTGTGCTATATAAAAGGCTTCTTTTATTGTTTCTGCTAATTTACTAATATCATCTACTAAATAATTATGTTTGGTAACTGGCATTGAAATACCTGTAATATCTGTTTCCTGAAAGGCATCAGTCCCCAGCTTCCAGCTATTAACCTGACCGGTAAAGGCTACCAGTGGTACCGAATCCATATAGGCTGTAGCCAGACCTGTTATTAGATTAGTGGCTCCAGGCCCAGAAGTTGTGAGACAGACACCTACTTTACCAGTTGAACGGGCATAACCATCAGCTGCATGGATACCTCCCTGTTCATGATGAGGCATTATTTGCCTGATATCTGAACCATATAACTGGTCATAAATATTTATAACCTTTGCTCCAGTATAACCGAAAATAACCTCTACTTCTTCAGCTTTAAGTGACTCAACAAAAATTTGTGCACCATTCAATTTTTTTCCCTTCATTCTACTCACTTCTCCCTTTATAAATTTTTATTATATTATTCATTATTAAAACTCCTCACTTTCACTTATCTATCCTATCTTTTCTGGTTATTTTACCAACATATTAAAACTACTAAATTAAAAAAACCTCTCGTCTCAACCAATAGATAACTATTGATTGGGACGAGAGGTTATTCCCGTGGTACCACCCAATTTCACAACTGATTGCTCAGCAGTCTCTCTAAGTACTGACATACCTCAGAATATAGAATGTTAAACAATAACCAAAATCCTTACAATTACTCTATCTTCGTGCAATTACATGCTCTACTGATAGAATTATATATTCCAGATATGTTTTATACTTCAGCATATGGTAACGGATGCTTTTTTCCTGAATATCAGGACTCCGGTAAAACCTACTGGCTTCAGCTTTACAGTTCAAGGGCTACAAAAATAATCTAACAGGATATCGGTTCTCAGCTTTTCCGACTCTCTGTAATCCTTGTATAACTATTTTCCTCCCTGTCATAACTTTTGATTTATGTAATTGTTAAAAATATTATATATCTCTTTTCCCCTTTTTGTCAAGTTAAATTATACCTATTATTTTATTTTATTTTCCAGAAAGTCCTGATTTTCTTATTTCTGACAGTTGCTTTAGCTGGAACCTGTGTTAATAATAAAAATATATTTATGATATCAACACAGGAAGCTACAGCATTACCGAGCAAGATATTTTCAATTAGTATGTTGCCCCCTAATAAAATAATAGACAGTAAACTAGTTAAAGTAATTATTAGAAAGGGAGCCAGCATAACGAATATAAAACGATTTCTGCTCATTTCCTTTGTATAAAATGCAAAAAACACTAATTTTTTAGGAAAAAATCCAAACTTTACATTATTAGAACTTAACGGCTCCGGAAAAATTAATGCATGTATTACTTCATGTATTGGTATAAATAATAGAAATCCTAAAAGAAAATATCCTGATTTATAATTAATACCTATATTAACTAAATTGGCTACCCCATAAACAACCAATAGATTAACTACTAAAAAGGGGAGTGCCAGCAATTGTGTAATCCATAAATTTGTAGGTTCTTTCATGGGGGTCCATGTCTCGTCAGGTTTAAAACTAATATCATCAGGCCAGTTACCAATAAAAAATTTCTTCATATTTATATCCTTTCTAAAAAATTTTTACATTTGCTCAACATTATTTAGCTTTTCACGTATTTTCTTGAAATCCTCCCAGGCCTCCTTTTTTCTGGAAGGAGTCCTGAGTAAAGCAGATGGGTGATAGGTGGCTGTTAAATAATAACCTTTCCGTTCTGTCCACTGTCCATGCTGCTTGGTAATTTTAAAACCAGGGTCAATAATAACCTGAGCAGCTACCCTTCCCAGGCAGACAATTATTTTGGGTCTAATTAAATGAACCTGATTTCTCAAATAAGGCAAACAGGCTTTTTTTTCATCTTCTCCTGGATCACGGTTAGAAGGAGGTCGGCATTTTACAATATTTGCAATATAAATATCCTTACGCTTAATATTAATAGCAGCCAGAATTTTGTCAAGTAATTTACCAGACCTGCCTACAAACGGCAAACCAGTAGCATCTTCCCGCCTACCAGGCCCTTCCCCTATAAACATTAAGGATGCATTTTTATTACCATCACCAAAAACAAGCTTATTTCTTGTTTTATATAAACCACACTTTTTACAAAACCGACAACTTTCTTCTAAGTCTTCCCAATTCAAAATATCACCACCTTTTTCAAATCTACTGCTAATCTAAAACTATGTATTATTTTTCTGGGAAACTATATAAAATCCTTTTATTATCTGCAATTAATAATATGATATATATATCTTTAAAAGGACAGAACCATTAGCTTATCCCCTATCAAAATTTAAATATATTAGACATGCTTCTCTAATTCTTTTATATTGCTTAATTTTACATCTGCTCTATCACTTTTAACAGCATCTCCAATAGCTATTGCTTTCATATTAGCATTATTAGCTGCTATAATACCCGCTACAGCATCTTCCACTACTGCACACTCCTCTGGCTGCAGTTTCAGTCTTTTAGCAGCAATTAAAAAAACATCAGGAGCCGGCTTACTGTTTTCAATATCTGTTCCATCTGCAACAGCATCAAAAAAATTGCTTAACCCAATTTGCTTTAAAATTGATTTAGTATTTTTACTTGAAGAGCCTACTGCAAGTTTATAATTTTGCTTTTTAAGTCTTTTCATAACATTTTTGACACCAGGCAAAATATCTACTGGAGTTAAATCCTGTAATAATTCCCGATAATAATTGTTTTTATAATCTGTTAACTCCTTTTTTTTCAACTTAGAATACTTTTTATCAGATTGTTCGAGGATTATTTCCAGTGATTGCCTACGAGAAACCCCTCTTAAACGGTTGTTTATTTTTTTATCAAAATATATACCATCCTGATCAGCCATCTTTTTCCAGGCCTGGTAGTGTAAGTCATCAGTGCTGACAATTACACCATCCAGGTCAAATATAATACCTTTTACTGTCATGATTTGCCCTCCCTTAAAAAAGGAGACAGAAAAACTATAATTAGTTTCCTGTCTCCTTTAAGTAATATTGTTTATTTTTTTGTTAATTGTTACATATGTTAAAGTTTATTATTTATAGTAACCTTTTTACTTCTTTGTAATAATCGGTTCTGAGTCAATCAGTGAACAATAGTCATCAAGTTTTCCACCTGATAAACAACAGTCAATTATTTTTTTGCCTAAAGGTAATAAATCTTCCTCAAGATATTGCTCCAGGTTATTTTTAAAGAAATTCTCTAAAATTTTACTACCTTTGTCATAAGCCTCTTTCCCTACTTCTGACTGCTTTTCAACACGCAATAGTTCTTTTTCCAACATTCTTCCTTCAATCATAATCTCTTTTAATGCATAGCCTAAAAGTGGTGAGCGTGCTGGAACAAGCTGTTCTTCATGAAACCAGGCACCACCCCTGCGTGCCAGATATTCTCTGGTAAGCCACTCAGACATAAAACCTACTTTCCATGCTCCAATATGTTGATTAGGAGTAAGAATATACTTCATTTTAGGTGTATCAACTATTTGTTTAAGTAACAAATTAGCCTGTTTTACCCGTTTACCAGTAGCAAAAGGCCAGTATGAACCTACCCCCTCTGAACTCATCCCCTCTGTATTTACAATACTTGGGTTACCGTGTCCACGGGGAGATACCAGTCTCCATAACCAGGCTAAAGCTGGTGGTAAAACATGAAACAATCCTATAATACCATAGGTTGGATTATCCTTTGTACAGGGAGGTGTACGAACACCAAAACTACGTATATCAACTGTTACCGGATTATTTGAAGGATCAGCCATTATTTTTCTAGGAACTACAACTCGTGGATTAGGGCATGGATTTCCTGGAGAATCTTCAATATGCTCCCAGATTAAAGCAGTACTATCCGGCGCAGCATCAATATTTAAAAATAAAAGCGATTCATCAGGATGACATGTCATTTTTTCCAGATGAGGTTCAGTTCCGTACTCAGTTATGTGGTCTACCCGGATAAACCAGGAATTTTCCGCATCAAACAAATTGAGTTTACCTTCATTTTTTTGTATAGAATTAGGAGTTGCTGCCATATCATCAGCAACAGGATGAAGACTACATCCCTGAGGTAAAGTAAGATAACTTTTCTCATCAGTTATTAAATTTTTACCCAGCAGCAGCCCCCCACTTCTTTCTCGATGCATATCTTCCAGCATCTCACTTTTACCTCCACCACTGGCTCCTTCATGAGTAA
>JBMCBT010000064.1:0-8297 GCA_048623215.1 Halothermotrichaceae bacterium | reverse complement strand
ATATTACAATTTAGAAAAGATATATATAATATTTATAATAGGGATTAGACAATTATATAAGTCTGTCAATTATTTTTAAAACTGTTTATGACCATTAAGCATGAATTAGCTGATACTTCTAATTATAAAAAGTAAAGAGGCCAACAATGATCGTGCTCCGGCTGCTGCAGACCTTTAGCTGCCTATAGTAATCATACTCGACTACTATAACCAGGTTCCAAACCTACAACAACCTTTGCTCGACCACAGCAGCTCTTTATATTTTAAATCAACTCACTATTTTCAAAATTAATTGAAAACCAGTGGAAAATAATAAATATCAAAACCTGTAATACTCTATCGAATATTACAGATTTCTACAAAACCTGCTGTGATCTTAACTCAACCATTATTAACTGTATTGAACCTACTGCAATCTCTCGACTGCAGTAAATACTTATCAACTGATAATGATTTTAGCTCCGGCTATTACAGGCCTTACAGTCAGTAATAGCCTTTGCTCGATTAACTTAAGTTTCAGAAAATTGAATTAAAGCTTAAGCTAATCTGCGCTTAACCATTGTTGACCTCGTGTTATTATCTTCTCCAATATTTATTTTTTTATTCATTGATATTAATTATAATTTCCACTGGAATATATTGAGGATAAAACAGTTTATATTATCTTATAATAATTAACATTTATATTTGTTAAATACAAGTAACAGCAAAAGGCCCTACAGGATGGACTTTGTTTGTCCATTCTATAGGGCATATTTATAATTTACTGGGGGATATTTAGTTGATGCTGTACTATTTTACAGATTGAAGTAGAATAAGGCTTTCGACCTTGGTACTTTCTCCAGCAGTTATTGTTACAGTTTTTTCTTCCTCAAGTGTGTAATCAGTTACTTTTTCTAATTCGCCATCATCATCAGTATCTTCCATTACACTGGCCTTGATAATATAATCACCAGGTGTAAGTCCTCTGAGCAGATATGAACCGATTTTTTTATTGTCAACTTCTTCATTAGTTGCTACAGTAGAAGCTACTACTTCATCATCGTTGTTGACTGCTTCAATTACTACATCCTGGTTAGTAGAAGTTAAAACTTCATCAGGCTTACCATCTGGATTATCTACTGGCTCTTCATCAACTGTTCCATCTCCATCTACATCAACGAAAACCCTACCATAGGCACTACCGGAAGTTGTTTTATCTACTATTTTGATAGAATTTGACTGCAGGATAATCAAACCACTCTTCCCGGCAGCATGTATAAACTCTCTTACATCAACATCCAGTAATAGTCTGGTTGTACTACCATCTTCGATTAAAAATTTGTGTTTAATCTTTAGGCCGCTTTGTTGACCACTGGGAATAAATATATCATCTTCATCTTTGTTCTCATAGACCACATATGATTTTCCAATTTTTGGGCCGCTATTATTATCATCTTCTTTGGCAGCAACAATAAGACGTATCTGTTTATAAAGACCTGCAGGAAGAGTCTTCAGCCCCAGCAGCTCTTCATCAAATCTCAGTGTTAAAAGGTCAAAAGTAGCTTCTCCACCCTGGTCTGCAAAATCATTAATAGTTTCCCAGTACTCTTCACCGTTTTCATCTTCACGGCAGACCTGAACTTCACTTATAGTTACATTGACTTCTTTAATATTATTAACCGGGGCATCGGCTAAGGAGATAGCCAGGTCACCAGATCCATTCAGAGGGTCATCACTATCTGTCGAAGAACAACCAGCCAGAACAAAAACTAATAAAACTACTGCAAATAAGTATGTATATTTCCTCATAGTATCCTCTCCCTTCGTTTAGTATATATTAATTATATCTTTTAATGTGACAGGCAGATGTGACGGCAGTCACCAAAGTAGAAAAAATAAAGGAATTGACATAAAATGTAATAAAAATATAATAAAGGTGTTAATTAATGGATAAGTTTTATAATTAATGCTAACCCTGTAATCTTGTAACTAAGATTCATATTTTCTTCACACAAATTGTATATAATTAAATTGAAGCAGCAAAATAGGTTTTCAGGTAGAGGTAATCCTGCATAAGAGGGAGAAGTGGTCATTTTCCCAGTAAAAGGCCCGGCATGTTTATGATGGGAAGAAGCTGGGGAATGTGAGGTCAACAATAGCTAAACACACCATGTCCTTTTATTTATTAATTTACATTTTTATTAATGAAAGAATATACTTTGAACAGAAAGGAAAAATTACTATTATATGATAAAAAAAAGTCCGGATTTTACCGGGCTTTTTTCGATTTCATGCAGGATAATTGACTTTTATAATGAATATATTTAGTAACTTCAAAAAGGAAGAAAAAGTTAAATTTGTTATTAGTAGAGAGGAGTTAGAGTGGAATGATCTGGAATGAGAATTATGAATGTATGACGAGAGAAGAAATGAAACAATGGCAGTCAAAGAAATTAAGAGAAGTGGTGGAAAGGGTCTATCATAATGTGCTTTTTTATAGAAAAAAAATGCAGGCATTAAATATTATGCCTGAAGATATAAATAGTGTTGATGATTTATCCAGACTACCCTTTACAACAAAACAGGATTTACGGGATAATTATCCCTACAATATGTTTGCTGTTCCAATGAGTGAGGTAGTCAGGGTTCATGCATCATCAGGCACTACTGGTAAACCAACTGTGGTCGGATATACCCGGAAAGATATAGCTACCTGGTCTGAAGTAGTTGCCAGGACACTTGCCTGTGCAGGTATTGGTAGAAATGATTATATTCAGGTTGCATATGGTTATGGTCTTTTCACAGGTGGGCTTGGGGTTCATTATGGTAGTGAAAAAGTTGGAGCTACTGTTATACCAATTTCTGGTGGTAATACAAAAAAACAGATACAGCTGCTGCAGGATTTTGGAAGTACTGCTATAGCCTGTACACCTTCCTATGCTCTTTATATATCAGAAACCCTGGAAGAAATGAATATTGACCTGGATGACCTGGAATTGAAAATTGGTATTTTAGGTGCTGAACCCTGGACTGATAATATGAGAAAGATGATTGAAGAAAAGTTACAGATTAAGGCAATCGATATCTATGGTTTAAGTGAAATAATCGGGCCTGGTGTTGCCAGTGAATGTGAATACCAGGACGGTCTTCATATTAATGAAGACCATTTTATTCCGGAAATAGTTGATCCCGAAACACTTCAGGTGCTACCTGCCGGCGAAAAAGGTGAACTTGTCTTTACTACTGTTACCAAAGAAGGACTGCCTATAATCAGATATAGAACAAGAGATTTAACTACATTAAATTATGAAAAATGTGAATGTGGTCGTACTCTGGTCAGGATGCATAAATGCACAGGGCGCAGTGATGATATGTTAATTATCCGCGGGGTAAATGTATTTCCATCTCAAATTGAAAGTGTATTACTGGAAATGAGTGAGACAAAACCTCATTATTTATTAATTGTAGATAGAATTAATAATCTTGATGTTTTAGAGGTATGGGTGGAAGTAGAAGATCAATTTTTCTCCGATGAGATTAAAAAGCTGGAACAATTAACTAAAAAAATCAGAAATAATTTACAGAGCACATTAGGCTTGAATGCTAAGGTTAAACTGGTTGAGCCCAAGACTATTGAAAGATCTGAAGGTAAATCAAAAAGAGTTATTGATAAAAGAGATATAAAATAAAAATAGGGGGTTGTATTAAATGATTATTAAACAATTGTCGGTTTTTTTGGAAAATAAATCAGGCCGTTTAACTGAGATGACTGAAATACTGGGAGAAGCTGATATTAATATGACAGCGCTTAGTATTGCAGAAACATCGGAGTTTGGTATAATTAGAGTTGTTGTTTCTAATCCAGAAAGGGCCTATCAAATACTGAAAGAAAATCATTTTTCAGTTAATTTAACTGATGTTATCTGTCTATCAACTCCTAACAAAGCCGGTGCTCTGGCCAGAGCTCTAAGAATATTATCGAATGAAGGTATCAGTGTTGAATATATGTATGCATTTTCCCTTAATGATAAAGCCTCTGTGATTATTAGAACTGATGAAATGAAAAGAACGATACAGGTTTTAAAAGATCATGAAATGGAATTAATAAAAGCAAGTGATATGTACGATGTATAAATTATTTGTTTAAGTATCTCCATCTATATTTAAAAATTTATAAAAATGTCTTATACATCTTAGTGGACCTATACAGACATCACAGTGGATATACTATCAGAACCTGTCGGCTGTTGGCAAATATTAGTTTGTCAACAGCTTTAATTATCGAAAAATAATAATAGTGTGGATTTAATAAAGGATTTTATTTTTTTTTGTAGTATATATAAAATACAGAATAAAGTATCTGAGCATTATTATTGCTATTAATTTTATAGGAGGATTTTTTGTTTAAAATATTGTGAAGAAAAAATGGAGGTTAGTGATTTGAATAAAGATAAGCTTTCCAGTAAATATTCTTTAATCCCGTCATACATATTTGCTGATAAAAGATTAAATTTTTGTGATATATCTTTAATCACCACACTATATCATTTAGACCAAACTCAAAATAATAACCAGTCTAAAAAAAGTAAACTTATTATTAATATAAATATGTTATTAAGAAAACTAAAAACATCTAAAGCAGTATTTAAGAAAACCATAAACCGGTTAAAAAAATACGGCTGGATAAAAAAAGTTGAAACTACAGCTAATGATAATAAGCTGTCTATAATACTGGCTGTGCCTGATCATAAAAAGAAAAAGGAGATATACAATCAGCCTGGAAGTAAAATAGCACGCAGTTGGAAAGATTTTTTTGGAACCCGTATGTTAAAATATGAAGAAATACAGGATTTTAAAGACTTTATAATAAATAAAGGAGTAGAAGAAGATTTAATTATTAAATTGATGGAAATAAGCAGTAAGAAAGCTGATGGGAATCCCTTCTATTATATTAGAGCTACATTAATAAATTTTGTTCGCAATGGTATTCTTACATTGGCTGATTATGAAGAGAAACAGGGGAATGATAAAGATGGACAAATTTCAAAAATTAATAGAAAAGAAAAAACAGGATTTGAGCAAAAAAAATTCAAAGCAGATGAATACAGATAAAAGTGACCTTTATTATTCAGATAAAGAGGCAGTGGAAAAAATATATCAAATATTATTAAGCAATGCCAATATTCCTTCAGAATATAAGGAATGTTCATTTAGCAGTTTTAACCATGATTTTATTCCCGAAAATGCTCCTAAAGTAAAGGCTTTAAAAGAATTTGCTTTAAATTATAATGAATATTTTCGTGAAACTAATTCACCACAGTCAGTCTTATTATATAGTGAAAATAATGGAGTAGGTAAGACTCATACAGCTGTTGCTACGGGAAAATTATTACTTTACGAATATGCAAAAAGTATTTTCAATAAAAATCCTTATCAGTACCGGAGAAGAGGTATAATTGCTGATAGTATTAAGTATAAGACTCCAGTTTTTTTTATGAGTGAAAAAAAGTATATCTGGTGTCGGAAAAGATTTACCAGTAAAAATACAAATATACTTAATTATGTTGAAGAATGTGAAAAAGCTTTTACAAAATCTGAATTTATTATATATGATGATTTATTTCGTGCACGTGATACAGATTTTTATTTTGACGAACTGGAAGGTATTATTGATATGAGATATGATAGTCAAAAGCCAATGATTTTTACTACTAATGTCAACATAAAAACAATCGATCAGATGGATACCCAGGTAAATCCATTTATAGATAAAATAAAACAGGGCTCGTATTTGTTATCCAGATTGGAGAAAATGACAAAAGGTTATCAATTTAAATTTGAAGGTGACAAAGATTATAGAAAATCAGGACTTTATTAATAATAGTAAATAACATTTAAAATTAATTAGAAGTAAAAGCATAATAAATAAGAAACGTAATAATCAGGAGGTTTTTAGATAAAGATGTTAAACAGGACTCAAATTCTGGAAAGGTTAATACGAATAAGGAAAAAGATATATAAAAATGAATTACAAATAGAAAGTCCTCCTTCTATCGAAGATATTAAACTTAAAAAAGAGATGGATAATTTGATTAATGAAATTATAGGAGATTTTTTATCAGATAAAGATCAGGATCAGATAGATAGAATACTACTGAAAGTTATTTGTGATGAAATACCAGTGAATATGGCTATGGTTGCTATAAAAGAAATAGTAGCTAGCTATTTTTCATCAGATACAGCTGATAACAAGAATACAGACAATAAAAAAGCTGTTAATTTTAAAAAAGGATATAGATAAATTATTATTATAATAAATACTTGACAACATAAGTGTGATATGCTAATATAATATTTGTCTTGATGAGAGTTAATATATTAAGTATTGTTTTAATTGTTGACGCAAGTATTATTCAAATTATGCGAAGGTGGCGGAACTGGCAGACGCGCTAGATTTAGGATCTAGTGGGTTTTCCCGTGCGGGTTCGAATCCCGCCTTTCGCACCATAAAAGTTAAGGCAAACCCCGATATTGGCCATATGCCAGATCGGGGATTAAATTTATGTTTAAAAATGTAAAGTAATTAACATAATAATTTAGTATGTAATAGTATATTAAATACAGGATATAAGTATATTTAAATATCCAGGAACAATATGTTTATACATAGTTCAGCCTGGATATATAA
Organism: Halothermotrichaceae bacterium; assembly: GCA_048623215.1. GTDB lineage: Bacteria > Bacillota > Halanaerobiia > Halanaerobiales > DTU029 > JBMCBT01. Next base: position 1,627 of record JBMCBT010000064.1, on the reverse strand, counting down.
CATAAAAAGAAATATCTAATATATATATGTAAATAGGCATAAGGAGGATTTTATTATGGAAGTTGCAAAAGAACAATTAGAGGGAAATAAAGTTGAATTAAAGGTAGAAGTGGAAGTTGAGAAAGTAAATGATGCACTTGAAAAAGCATATAGGAAAGTAGTAAAGGATGTATCTATTCCAGGGTTTAGGAAAGGTAAGGTGCCGCGTAAAGTACTTGAAGCTAGATATGGAAAAGAAGTACTTCATCGTGATGCTTTTGATATTTTGATACCTACAGCATACAGCCAGGCTGTAAAAGCTGCTGAGATAGAACCTATTGCTCAACCTGAAATCAATGACTTTTATATTGCTGAAAATGAACCAGCAAATTTTACTGCAGTTGTTGAGGTAAAACCAGAAGTTGAGCTGGGAGAATATAAGGGGCTTGGTGTTGAAAAAGAAGAGGTAGAAGTTACTGATGATGAAATTGACGGGCAGTTAGACCAGATGTTAGAACAGCACAGTCAGCTGGAAAATAGTGACAGGGAAACAGTAGAAGACGGTGATTTTGTCATTATTGATTTTGAAGGTTTTATTGACGATGAGCCATTCCCCGGCGGTAGTGCTGAAGAATATACACTGGAAATAGGTTCTGGTAGTTTTATTCCAGGTTTTGAAGATCAGTTAATTGGACAGAAGGTAGGAGAAGAAGTTGATGTTGAAGTTGCTTTTCCTGAAGAATATCAGGCAGAAGACCTGGCAGGGCAGGATGCAGTATTTAAAGTAAATATTAAAGAAATAAAAGAAAAGATTCTTCCTGAATTAAATGATGATTTTGTAAAAGAAGTAAGTGAGTTTGATACACTTGAAGAATTAAAAGAGGATATTGAAAGTAATCTTTCTGAACAGAAAGAAGATAGAGCACAGCGGGAATTTGAAGATGGGTTAATTGAAAAAATATCAGGTAATGCTAAGGTTGAGGTTCCCGATACACTGGTAGAAAATGAATTAGATATGATGTTCCATAATTTATCATATAGTTTATCAACGCAGGGGTTAAACCCAGAACAATATTTTAATCATATGGGTATGAATGAAAATACCTGGCGTGAAAATAATAAAGATGAAGCAAAAAAACGTGCAAAAAGCAATTTAGTTTTAGAAACAATTGCAGAAAAAGAAGGAATTGAAGTAACTGATGAAGAAATAAATGAAAGACTGGAAGAAATGGCAGATGGTAGTGAAAAAAGCCCTGACGAGTTCAAAGCATATCTACAGATGAATGGTCAGTTAGATGGGTTAGTACATTCTATGACTATAAAGAAAACTATTGACTTTCTGGAAGAACAAAATTAAAATAGATTAATTGGAACAGGTTTAAATCTTAATTGTTTGGGAATAATGATTTTAGAGGAGGGTTTAAGAAAATGGCTTTAGTTCCATATGTTGTTGAACAGACAAATCGTGGAGAACGTTCTTATGATATTTATTCAAGGTTATTAAAAGATAGGATTGTTATGTTGGGTGATCAGGTATCCGATCAACTTGCAAATACAATAATTGCTCAGCTGCTTTTTCTAGATGCTGATGACCCAGATAAGGATATATATCTGTATATAAATAGTCCTGGAGGGTCTGCGACTGCTG
>JBMCBT010000063.1:0-8329 GCA_048623215.1 Halothermotrichaceae bacterium | reverse complement strand
AAAATATAAAGTGGATTTTAATATCTTATGTGTAGTTAATAAATTTAACTCTCAGTATCCTGTAGAGGTATATAATTTTTATAAAGAGATAGGGGCAGATTTTATTCAATTTATTCCTCTGGTTGAAAGCGGAGAAAGAGATTCGAATGAATACTCGGTTGCTCCAGGTGATTACGGCCGATTTTTAATAGCAGTTTTTGATGAATGGATTAAATATGACTATGGTAAAATATTTGCTCAGATATTTGAAGAAGTGCTAAAAGTATGGGCAGGATATAAAGCTTCTATCTGTGTTTTTTCTGAAAGCTGTGGGGATGCAGCAGTTATAGAGCATAATGGGGATTTTTATTCCTGTGACCACTTTGTGTATCCTGAGTATAAATTAGGAAATATAAAAGAAACTTCGATTGAAGAGATGATTAATTCCACTCAACAGCAGGAGTTTGGGAATAATAAATACAAATCACTACCTGAAGAATGTTTGAACTGTAAGTTTAAATTTATCTGCCGTGGCGGCTGTCCCAAAAATAGAATAGTGGAGACAGAAAAGGGAGAAAAAATAAACTATCTCTGTTTAGATTATAAAATGTTTTTCAGTTATATCTCCCCTTATATGGAAGAACTGACCACCAGAATAAAAAAACGCCAGGACCCTTCTATAATACAAAAAGAATTAATAAAACTTCATGATGAAATCTGGGATGTTGGTAGAAATGATCCCTGTCCCTGTGGAAGTGGAAAAAAATATAAAAAATGCTGTATCAATCGCAAGTAGGCATATGTTAAGCTTTTAGGTATAGAAGATAATAAAGTTAAATCTGAAGATAAATTATTGTTATAGGGTTTTAGCGCAGGAGTGATACATGTTGGAGTGGTAATAGAATGGTAAAAAATACTTCTGCACCTTTCAAGTAATATGCTGAAAGGTGCAGAAGTTTGGTTTGATTTATTATATTATATTCCAGAATTTAAAGACCCACAGCAATAGACCACCACTTAATGTAAATATAGTAAAGTGTATTTTCTCAGCAATATGCCAGTATTTTTTGAACCATAGTAGAATATTTGAGGTCAGCATAATAATGCCTGTAACTATCATAAACACAGGTAATATATCAAGGATAGAACTCCACTCCGGTACAACACCTACATAAGTGAGAGGCACACCATAGACCGGGTCTAGTTCATTCATCATTAAAAAGCCGAGTAAAAAGACAAGATTTAAAGAAATAAAAATTACTGCTGCTGTTTTAGCTGTGATATTCAGTAGATGACGCTCCATTTTCTGCATCCTGACTATGCGAATTATCCATCTTATAGACCAGAACGCTAAAGACAGTAGGAAAAATACAATAACAAATATTATTGCTCCAATTGTAAACTTGCTGCTTGCATACCACGGTGCCTTAGAATAAGTCATGGGGCCGTCTGACATAAGTAATGTCTGCTGATATGTTTTATTATCAAATACAATTTTATTAAATGCACCATAAGGATTTTGACCTTTATCAGTACTAAGAATTTGATAAACCCCGGGCTCAATTTCAGCAAAGCGACTTGTTTTCCCCATAGTACTAACTGCCAGATATCCTTCATTATCAACTTTAACTTGAAGAGGCTGTAATAGGCTTAAGATTCTTCCTGTTGAAGATATATTTTTGCGATTCGTATGATATTCTCCAGTATATGCTTTAGCCCGCTGTATTTGCTCTTCAGTAGGCACAGGTGAAAATGATGATTCTACCGGGAATATTTTATCCATAAAATCCTGAACTATTTCTGCTTGCAAGAGAACACTGCCCCCACTATAGGCAAGGAATATTCCTGTATTATACTCTGGTAAAAGATAGAGCCCACTACTAAACAGGAAAGTACTACCATTATGAAAAAGCGTCTGCTGATCATTTATTGTTTTCTCAATAAATCCTAAGGCCATTCCATCAAGCTGTTCATGATGAGTAAAATACTGTGTATGCATAAATTCAGCTGTATCTTTATTGAGAATCCGCTGGTCTTTATAAATACCATTACCCAGATGAGCTATCATAAAATTGGCCATGTCACTGGCTGTACTACTCATACTACCGGCAGGATAGGGTGGAATAAATTCAAAACTTCCCGACTTATATTCCCCCTCCACATATCTGTAGGCCTGGGTCATATTTGCTGATAACTCTGCAGGAACCGGCTAAAGCAGCTCCATAATTGGAGTAAGCCATTATTTCACCAGCAGGAAAGATTCTTTCAGGGACATTATTCGCAAGATATTTATCCAGAGTTACCACCTTATTACCATCAATATAAAACAACTCTTCACTATTATCTTCAAAACCCGGCCTGTGAGTTAGAAGATGGGCAAGTGTTATCGGCTTAGAATCATTCTGCCCTTTTTCTTTATATGGTGGAATTTCAAAATTAAGATATTCATTTACATCAGTATCAAGATCAAGTAGTCCCTTTTCATATAACTGCATAACAGCCGTAAAGGTAAATAATTTGGAGATAGAACCTATTCGAAATAGTGATTTGTCCGGTCTTACTTCTATTTTATTTTCAATATCTTCATATCCATAACCATTACTATAAATCATTTCTCCGTCTTTAACTACAGCTATTGTCAAATTGGGAATATTGTTTTCTTCCATTTTTTCCTGTGTTATCTTATCTAAAGTAGCCCCGATATCTACATTATCAAAAGGGTTAGCAAAAGTTGTACTAACAAAGGTTATCATCAAGATAACGACAAGTATTGCTTTTAATAATTTACTCATAATTTAACATCCTTTCTCTTTTTTACGCCAGCGTATGGCAGTTATTACATCATTTCCAGCACTATCTAACATCGCTATCAATTCTTCTTCAGTAGGTTCTTCTGCGAAAAGGCCGTTGGCTGCCATAACAGATAACCCAAGTTGGAAGACCCGCATCTTAAACAACATATCTTTAATTTCTTCCTCTGTAAAATCTTTGAGTTCAGGATATTTGGCCAGTTCTTTTCCCAGGATTTCTAAATCTGCTTTTTCATAGTTTTTCATATAATCATTTTTTTTCATTACCAGATCCCGAAAGATAGCACTATATTCTTTAGCAAAACGCAAACTGGCAATACCAACATCCAGTGGGGAGCCGCTTTCAGATGAATCATAATATTTTTTGGAGATGGCAAATACCTTATCCACTACAGCCTGTTTTAATTCCTGAACATTATCAAAATTAACATAGATAGGAGCTATGGAACTGCCTAGTTTATCAGCAACTTTTCTAATACTGATACCTTCAATTCCCTCTTTTTTGGCCAGCCCAAAAGCGGTATCCACGATTTCTTCCCGGCTGTATTGTTTTTTCGGCGGCATATAAACACTCCTTTCTTTTAATATAACAAATGATATATAACAGGTGTTATGTAACGTCTACTATATTATATATCATTAATATAATATTTGTCAATAAATCAAAAAATATTTGGGTCATATTTTGCCAGTCTGTAGAGGTAGAAGAAAGTCAAGTTGAATTAATATTTAAAGATAATTAGCAGGTATTAATGAATTTATAAAGAAATACAAATACAGTGGTAAAATATGTAATAAAAAAGACGAGAGTATGGTTATAAATTTAACAAGTGGGAGTGATCTTAACTATGGAAATAAAAGGTGAAATTGACCTATGTCCGGAAGAAATTGTAGAGGAATATGGTGGTATGGTATCTCGTCTTTGTTATAGAATGGTTCCCGATTGTGATATAGCGGATGATACGGCTCAGGAAGTCTGGTATGAGGTATTAAAAAGTCTTGATACTTATAGAGGAGAGGCTAAAGTTTCAACCTGGATTTATAAAATAGCTTATAGAGTGATTAAAAATTACAGTCCTAATAAAAAGTTATATGATGAAGCTTTTTTAAAATATTGTTTTGATGGGCCAGATTTTCAGATACCTGATGAAATAGATTATGATAAAAAAATATGGATTAAGGAACAATGTGATAAATGTCTAACAGGAGTTTTACAGTGTTTAAAACCGGAAAAGAAGCTTGCATTTTTCTTCCGGGATGGTGCCAAGCTTTCTTATCAAACTATTGCTGAAATCTTGAATAAAAAAGAAGCAACAGTAAGAAAAATTGTTTCACGTTCCAGAAGAAAATTGAGAAATTTCCTAAATGGACAGTGTACACTTTATAATCCAGATGGAAATTGTAATTGCCGCATGAAAAAACTTGTGGAAGACGTAAATCTGGATGAAGAGTATAAAAAAATAAGAAAATTAATTGGTGATGTCAGTTTTTATGCTCAGTCTGAGGAAGTAATGCCTACAATAAATTATTGGAAAAAATACCTTTAAAGATGTCACAAAATTTCATAATATAACACTAATAATAGTGAAAGAAAATAATTAATAAAATGTGGTACAAAATTGTTATTTAATTTAGTGTTAAATAACAGGAACAGGAATAAAAAAGGGGGATAGAAATGAAAAAATTACAGTTGAAAGTATTAATTTTGTTTTTATTAGTTTTTGTATTGTGTTCTGTGGCTGTCGGTCAGGAAGATTTTGCAGGTGGTAAAGGCACAAAAGAAAATCCTTATCTTGTAAAAACTGCAGACCATTTAAACAATGTACGGGAATATTTAGACTGTCACTTTAAACAGATAGATAATATAGATTTAAGTAGTTATAATCAGGAAAAAGGCTGGGAACCGATAGGTGGATGTTATAATTCTTTCACAGGTTTTTTTAATGGAAATGGCTTCCGTATTTCAAATTTATTTATAAATCGTCCTAATGAAGACTTTATGGGATTATTTGGTTATACTTCTAATGCAGTATTACAAAATATCAGTTTAACAAATGTTAATATTACCGGGAATAATAAAGTTGGAGGTCTTGCAGGTAAAGATTTTAATAATACTGCTGGTCACAATGTTATTGGATGTTCAGTTACCGGTAAAGTGAAAGGGAATAAAAATGTAGGAGGATTTATCGGTCATATTCTAGATAACAATATTAAAGAAAATTATTTTATAGGAGAGGTTGAAGGGGATAGCCGGGTAGGAGGTTTAGTTGGAATATCCCAATCTGGTGATATTGACAAAAGCTATGCTGTGGGTAAAGTAATTGGAAGAAAAATCACAGGTGGATTTGTGGGGAATTTGAGAGGCCAAGCACATGTTATAAACAATTATGCAAAGGTAGATGTTATTGGAAAAGATTATATTATAGGTGGATTTACAGGTATAAATGAAGGGTATATTAAAAATTGTTATTGTGTGGGTAAAGTTACAGGTGAGAAGATAGGTGGGTTTGTTGCAGAAAATTATGAAGAACATGGTATTAGATCTATAAAGAATAGTTATTATAATAAAGATATTAATAATCAATATACAAATAGTGGTGAGAGTCCAAAATCAACTAAAGAGATGTTGAAGAAAAACACCTATAAAGAATGGGATTTTAATAAATTGTGGAAAATAGATGAAGGAGAAAGTTATCCTTATTTACATTGGCAAGACAATAATATTCCTGTTCCTGAAAATAAACCTGATGAAAATGAGGCTGAAGAAACATCTCATGAAAAAGTTGTTATGGAAGTCAAAACAGGAATTATGGCTGAAATGGGTTTGACTGATCTGATGTATGCTCTCTGGGATAATAAAGATTTAAAAACAATAAAAAAATTGATAGATGATGATGTTGAAGTAAAAAATACTACAAAAAACGGTCTTACAACTCTTATGTATGCTGCAGCAGGTAATGAAAATTCAGAAGTTATAAAATACCTTCTTGATAAGGGTGTAGATGTTAAAAGAATAACTTCATATGGTTTTAGTGCACTTACGTATGCTTTAAAATACAATCAAAAACAGGATATTATAAAAATACTAATAGATGCTGGTGCTGATGATAATCTGACAGATTTAATGATTGCTGCAGCAGCTAACAGGAAAGCAGAAGTAATTAAAGATTTGATAGATAATGGAGCCAGAGTTAATGCCCGGACAAAAAATGGAATTACAGTATTAATGTATGCTGCAATGGGCAATTCAAATCCCGAGGTTATTAAAATATTGACAAATGGTGGGGCCAGTGTTAAAGCACGGTCTGTTAAAGATGGAAAGACAGCACTTATGCATGCTGCAGCAGGAAATAAAAATCCGCAAGTTATTAAAGAACTGATAAAGGCAGGCGCTGATATAGATTCAAAGGATAAGACAGGTGGTACTGCACTGATATATGCTCTAGCCAGTAATGAAAATTCAAACGAAGTAATTAAAGAATTGATAGAAAGTGGTGCTGATATAAATGTCAGTAATGAATTTGAGATAACACCACTTATGGTTGCTGCATGTTACAATGGCAGACCGGAAAGAATCAAAATGTTAGTAGAAGCCGGTGCTGATATTGATGCCAAAGAGGAACATGATTTCACACCATTAATGCAAGCTGTATATAACAATAATAATCCGGAAGTCATCAAAGCATTAGTAGATGCCGGGGCTGATGTGAATGTAGTAAATATAGTTGATAGGACTCCTTTGACATATATTTTTGAAAGGGATTTTGAACGGAAAGAAAATAAACTTAGAATGATTAATATATTACTTGAAGCAGGTGCTGACGTAAATGCCAGGGATGCTGAACAGGGCAGAACTCCTCTGGTTCGTGCTGTCCGTTTTAAGGAGGATATAGATGTAATCAAAACTTTAATAGAAGCAGGTGCTGATGTTAATACCAGGGATGGGAACGTACATACTGGCTGGACTTTATTGATGAGAGCCATTCAAAGATATGATAACCCAGAAGTTATAAAAACTTTGATAGAAGCAGGTGCTGATGTTAATACTGTAATCGGCAATTTTATGGGTGCAGACCGAGGTGACTATAATGCCTTAATGATAGCTGCTGAACACACTGATAATCCTGAGATTATTGACGTTTTATTAGATGCTGGAGCTGATGGTTCACTTAAGGACTCCGAAGAGAAAACCGCCTTTGATTATGCTAAAGAAAATGAGAGTTTAAAAGACACTGATGTATACTGGAGACTAAATGATGCTCAGCATTAAAAAAATATCTCTTAATATGTGGGAGGGAATTGCCTTTACTGATAATTCTCTCCCTGTGGAGACTTTGTAGAGAGCAAAGTTGATAAAGGAACTACTAGAGGCTTTTATCTTGAGATGTGGGAAGAGGAGTAGATGCCATAAAAATAAAATGATATTAAAATATAGATAATTACCCTGGGTAACCGGGGTACTTTTTATGAATTATTATATTAATAATTAGCACAATTTATAGAATTTGTGCAGGTATTTAGAATTTTACAATGAATTACAATTATAGTGGTAAAAAATGTATTAATTTACAGGTGAGGATGATGAGAATGGAAGGTAAAAGTAGATTATATCGAATACTGGAAATGATTAGTCTGCTGTCTAGTAAACATAGAAAGTGGAAAGTCAAAGAACTGGCTGAACACTTCGCTGTATCGTCAAGGACTATATATAGGGATTTTGAAGTAATGGAGGAGATGCGTATTCCTGTTTATAATGATAATACGGATCATACTTATTCTATTCTTGACAATTTTTATTTCCAGCAGCCTGATATGACCAGAGATGAAGCACTTGCCCTATTATTAGTTGGACAGGCTTTTATAGAAGAAACATTTCCCTATCATGAAAATCTAAACTCTGCTATTGCCAAGATTATAAGTTCTCTGCCGCCTTCAATAAAAAAGATTGTAGATGATATAGGTTCACAGATGTCCTACCAACATGGTGCATTTGTAGATTTAAAACCTTACAAAAGTATTATCCAGGATATCGAGGATGCTGTTAAAGATAAAATGTCTATATTTATTAATTATTATACTTTAAGCAGAGACCAATTGAATGAAAGAAAAATAGATCCATATCAAATTTTCTACACAGATGGTGCTTTCTATTTAATAGCTTACTGTCATATGAGGCAAGATATATTAATTTTCAGGGTTGATAGAATAAAAGATATGAGTATTACAGAAGAAAAATATATTATGCCGGATAATTTTAATATGGATAAATACATGAAAAATGCATGGGGTGTTGAACGCAGTGATAATGAAAAAAGAGTTGAATTGATTTTTGAAGGAAAGGCAGCAAGACTGGTAAAAGAAAAAGTATGGAATCCTACTCAACAAATTATAGAGTTGTTGGATAATAAAATAAAATTTATAGTAACAACCGGTAGTATGGAAGAGATAAAAAGCTGGATTTTAAGTTATGGCTCAAGTGTAGAAGTGGTAAGCCCGGAAAGCTTGAAGCAGGAGATAACTGGGGAGATAGATGAAATGCA
>JBMCBT010000062.1:0-8363 GCA_048623215.1 Halothermotrichaceae bacterium | reverse complement strand
GGTATTGATCTGGGCAGAGAAGTTGAAGGAAAACAATATTCAGTATAAAAAAGGAAAAAGGATAATTATGAAGTATATGATAAATAGGGAATAAAGAAATGGATGGTGATGAACATTAATATAATTATCTACATTTTATTTTTACTAATTGGATTTGGCGTATCAGCTTTTCTACTTGGTCAGATAATACTGTCATTACTCTTTGCTTTACCTTTTACAGCATTTTTGAATAATTTGGGTGCAGTTAAAAATAAAAGTAAAATAGTCAAAAAATATATAGTTAGACTAATAATCAGTATTGTCATATTTTTTGCAATTGTAATGCTTATTATTATCAATATTGACAGCAGAAATATTTTGGGTGCTTTACTGGCTGGCAGTATTTTTAGTATTTTTGTTTTACTTAGACCAAAAGTCTGGGGTGTGAAACCAAAGAATATAAAAAGGTATACTGCTGCCAACAGGAAGTATTTCAAAAATCCTGCTTTTGCTAAAAGTATATTATCTCATGAACTTAAGGAAAAATGGCAGGAAAAAAAAGATAATACTAAAGAACCGCTAACAGAAGCAATTACAAGTTTACATGAAAAATATAATGAAAAGGAAAATGAAAATAAAAATTAGAGATATTTAATATTGTAAATATGAATATGTAGTATTGTAACTATAAGAAGGTGTATACTTATGAAGTACTGTCTTAACAGGAAAAAAATAATATTAATCTTTTTCTTATTTTTAATATTTATTGAGATGACCCTGATATTTCCCGATCAGGCCTTTTCTAATTTTGAAGAAAGCTCTTTTATATCACAGGTAAAGGATGGTTTTGAAAAAACAGAAGAGAAAATTGAACTAAACTATAAAATGAGTTTTAACAGTATCGATATAGATATGGCAAATAATATCATTAGAAAAGCTGTAGCTGCTGCAGATGATTATATTCAATATAATATAAAGAATTGGAAGATAGAAATAACTGGTAATAATAATCAGGTAGATATATTCATTGATGTCGATTATTACAGCAATACTGAAGAGTATAGATATTTAACCGAGAAAATAGATGAAATTCTAAGTAATATTACTACTTCCTATATGAATGACCATAAAAAAGTAAAGAAAATAACAGATTATATTGCCAAAAATATAAGATATGATGAAAGCAAACAAAAATACTCTGCCTATGATGCATTAATAGGTGGTGAGTCTACCTGTCAGGGTTATGCACTTGTAACATATATTATGCTGAAAGAAGCAGGTATAGAAAATTATATTATAAGTGGAGTTATGGGAGGAGACAGGCATGCCTGGAATCTGTTGAATCTTGATGGATACTACTATCATCTGGATTTGACACAGATTTCTACACATTATCAACAGTACGAGGAGTTAATGTATAATGAATACCTTGTCAGTGATAGTGCGCTTAGTTTAAAATATAGCTGGGATTATGGGCAGTACCCTGAGGCTGATAAGAGCTATTATACTCAGCTAGAGCAGGGACTTAAATATAATGATAGTCAGTTATACCAGGAATTAATAGATGAGCTAAAACTGTTTTATTTACAGGACAAATATACAGTTGATACACTGTACCGGTTTGAAGAGATAGTCAAAGACACACTTCGGTCCGGGAAAGAGCAGATTAAGCTTCGCATTACTGACAATAGTATAGGCCAGGCTGATATTAAAAAAGTTATAAATGAGATATTTTCTGAAAATGATAATATAGCCAGCAAGTATCAGCAGTGGCGATATAACATATTTCCTTACTATATTCGCGATGGAATAGAGGATAGTAGTCTTATAACTATTAATTTTATTAGGAGATAAATATAAACAGTAGGGCGAAAAATATATTCATATTTATATATTTAGTTTATTTATTTGGCTGTTTGAGGAAAAAATTGATAAAAAATAAAAAAATAGAAAGGCGTTAATAGATGAAATGTATTTTATGTGGTAGTGAACAGATCAGGAGAATTAAGCCGGAGATTTATTTTAGATGTAATCAATGTGATTTGATTTTTATAGACAAGCAAGAGATAGTAAGTAAAGAAGAGGAATATAAAACATATGCTCAACATGAAAATAGTTTTGAATGTAAAGGATATGTAGAGATGTTCCATCGCTTTATAAATAAGGTGATTAAACCATATAAAAGTGAGATATCTACAGCACTGGATTTTGGCTGTGGTAATGGCCCGGTGTTAGCTTCACTTCTTGAAGATGAAATGAATTTTAAGACAGATATTTATGACCCAAATTTTTATCCTGAAAAAGTATATGCAAATAAAAAATATGACCTTATTACTTCGACAGAGGTTTTTGAGCATTTAAAAAATCCGGTAAAGACTTTAAAATTGCTGTACAGTCATTTAAGTGAACAGGGTTTACTGGCAGTAATGACATCATTTCATTCAAGTATTGATGATTTTGCTGAATGGTGGTATATCAGGGATAAGACACATATTACTTTTTACAGTGATAAAACATTTTACTGGATAGAAGAGAACATGCCTTTTGAGCTGGTTTATATGGATGGAAAAAAGTATTGTTTATTTCGTAAGAAAAAGTATTAGTGATTCGGATTGTTCTTTTCGCAGCTCCACCTGTGCATTTATCTTTATCTGGTGTGCTTTTGAGGCAATTCTCAAGTCCTGGCTGGAAGGTTGTGCAGTACCAGGTTTTTTATAAAGTAAAGAAAATCTTTAAATGTTTTTGACATATGTTCAAAAAGCTGTTATAATATCTTTGTATTTAAGTTAGGCTAATTGTGGGTCAGGATGTCCTATGGATTAGGAAAGCCTAGTTTGAGTGGAAACGAATATTAGACGAATACTAGATGAATTCAAAGTATTCCTGTAGTGCAAGTTTCCTTTTTGTGGATAAAACATAAGAAAAAAATATCAAGGAGGTAATTAATTATGAAGATTGCAGTAACGGCCAGTAGTGATAATGGTTTTAAGGCAGAAGTAAACCAGCGTTTAGGTCGTGCACCTTATTTTGCTATTGTCGATGTAAATGATGGTGATAAGATGGAAAAAAAAGATATTAAATTTATTGAAAATGATGGAGTTAATGCAGCCAGTGGTGCCGGAGTAAGAGCAGCACAGATTATTGCCGATAATGGTGTAGAGGTAGTTATTTCAGGTAATATCGGTCCAAAAGCTTTTTCAGGATTAAAGGCTGCTGGGGTTAAAATATATTCTGTTGACTCCGGAACAATTGAGGAAGCAATAAAGAAATATAGTCAGGATAATGCAGATGAACTTAATGACCCGACAAATAATGGTCATGTAGGATTTAAGGGTTGATAGAAGTGATAATTACAATTTTAAGTGGTAAAGGGGGAACAGGAAAAACAACTGTTTCGACAAATCTTGCTTTATCACTAAAAAATGTTCAGTTATTAGATGCCGATGTTGAAGAACCTGATTCATACATATTTATTAAACCTGAATTTGGTGATGATTATCAACCCGTAACTACGAATGTACCAGTGATAGATGAAGATAAGTGCACACAGTGCAGGAAATGTGTTGAATTCTGTGAATATAATGCACTATCCCTTATGTTAGATAAAGTGCTGGTATACCCAGAGCTTTGTCATAATTGTGGTGGTTGTAAAAGAGTTTGTCCGACAGGTGCTATTACTGAAAAAGAAAGAGAAATTGGTCAGATAAATCAGGCAGAGGTAAATAGTGAGCTTGAGTTCTGGCAGGGTCTGTTAAATATAGGTGAAGAGACAGCAGTACCGGTGATAGAAATTCTAAAAGAAAATATTAATAATAATAAAAATGTTATTATAGATGCACCTCCTGGTACAACCTGTCCGACTATTGAAGCAGCACTTGATTCAGATTTTTGCCTGCTGGTGACAGAACCAACTCCATTTGGTTTAAATGATTTAAAAATGTCTGTTGATGTTATTAAACAATTAGATATTCCTTTTGCAGTAATCATTAATAGAGCTGAAGATATGTATGATCAAATAATTGAAGATTATTGTGATAATGAAGGTATTGAAGTTATTATGAAAATACCATTTTCCAGAGAAATTGCAGAATTGTATTCTAAAGGAATACCATTTGTAGAGAAAATGGTAGACTGGAAAGATAAATTTAAAAATCTGTATAAAAAAATATCTTCCAGAGATGTAGTTGTAAATAAGGAGTTGTCTATAAAATGAAACAATTTACTGTTATTAGTGGTAAAGGAGGGACAGGAAAGACAACAATTGTCTCCAATCTGGCCGCATATGCTGATAATATCGTAATGGCTGATTGTGATGTAGATGCTCCCAATATGCACCTTCTTTTACAGCCTGAAATAGTAGAAACAGAAGTATATAATGGTACAAAAGTAGCTGTAAAGGATGAAGAAAAATGTGTTGAGTGTGGAAAATGTCAAGAAGTATGTAGGTTTGGTGCTATTGATGATAACTATCAAATAAATCCTTTCAAATGTGATGGCTGTAATGTTTGTGTAATAAGCTGTCCACAAAATGCTCTTAAACTAATTGAAGAAAAAACCGGTGATATTTATATTTCTAAAACAAAATATGGTCAAATGATACATGCCAAACTAAAGGCAGCTGCTGATAATTCCGGTAAACTTGTCAGTAAAGTTAGAACAAAAGCGAAGGATATTGCTGAAAAAGAACAAAAAAGTTTTCTTTTAATAGATGGATCTCCTGGTATTGGTTGTCCAGTTATAGCATCTTTAAATGGTGTGGATGCAGCTGTTATTGTCACTGAACCAACGAAATCTGGATTATCAGATTTAAAAAGAATTTTAAAAGTGACTAAACATTTTAATGTGAAACCATATATTATTATAAATAAATTTGATTTAAATGAAGGAATTACCAATATAATTGAAGAATATAGTACTGATGAAAAAATAGAAGTATTAGGTAAAATACCATTTGATGATAAAATCAATAAATCTCTGCGTGAAGGGAAACTGTTGATTGAAGAATATAATGAAAGTAAAACTGCAGAGGAAATTATGTCTATTTGGAATAAACTAAAAAAAATCTAAGGAGAGTGGTAAAAATGAAAATTGCTGTACCAAGTCAGGGAGAAATAGTGGCACAACATTTTGGACATTGTTCTCACTTTGCAATTTTTGATGTTGAGGGAAATGAAATAAAAAACAAAGATGTAATTGCTAATCCAGGCCATCAACCCGGATTTTTACCGAAGTTTTTAAATAAACAGGGAGCAGAAATTGTATTGGCAGGAGGAATTGGCAGTAGGGCAGTTAAATTGTTTGAAGAAAATGGAATTAAAGTAGTATCTGGCTGTAAAGGTCAGGTTGATGATGCAGTAAAATTATATTTAAATGATGAACTGGAAACAGAGGATAATACCTGTGACCATTAAAAGTGGTTTTCAAATAACAGTTATATCCGAAAATAAAGTTTACCGGGAAAAATTATTGGCTGAACACGGCCTTTCCTTATGGTTAAAGATTTATGATAAAAACTATCTTTTTGATACAGGACAGGGACTGGCTGTTAAATATAATCTGGAACAATTGGAATATGATATTAATAATTTAGATGGGATAATTCTAAGTCATGGTCATTATGACCATACGGGTGGCTTAAAACAAATTTTAAAAAGTAATTCTGAAATCCCGGTTTATGGACATCCTGATATTTTTACACCTAAATATTCTGGAACAAATTTAAAAGGAGTGGATTTCAGCAAAAAGGATATAACAAATTTCATACCGGTAAAAAGTAAAACTGTGATTGATGATAATCTTTGGCTTGCCGGTGAAGTTCCTATGGAGACTGAATTTGAAAAACTTAATAAAAAATATAAAGTAAAAGATGGAGAAAAGTTAAAGGTTGATTCTTTTAAAGATGATCAGCCTCTAGTTATTGAAACTCCAGCGGGTTTAGTAATTATTTCAGGATGCTGTCATACTGGTCTTGTTAATAATATAAAATATATTAAAGAAATAAGCGATAATAGCACTATTCATGCTGTTATAGGAGGATTTCATCTTAAAAATGCCGATAATGAAAGAATGGCTAAAACAATAGAGTATTTAAAAAAGATACAATTTGATATGATAGTACCTATGCACTGTACAGGTTTAGGCTTTCAGAATCAATTACTTGATAGATTTGGTGAAAAAGTAAGCCTGGTTTCAGTTGGTGACAGCATATTATTATAATTACAGACTCTACCTACCTGGTAGAGTTTTTTCTTGACTAGTCAGTATAATTATGTTATCTTATGTATGAATATAAAAATTGGAGGTTATGTATATGGCAACTGTTTATCCCTTTCATGGTTACCGCTATAATCCAGAAAAAGTTTCTGACTTAAATAATGTGGTAACACAACCTTATGATAAGATAGATTCAAAAAAGCAGGAAAGTTATTATCAGAGTAGTGATTATAATATCGTCCGCTTAATTCTTGGTAAAGGTGAACCTGGTAAAAATAAGTATGAAAAAGCCGCAGAATATCTGGATGGATGGCTTGATAATGATATAATTGTTCAGGAAGATGAGGCCTGTTTTTATGCATATTATCAGGAATATGAGGTAGAAGGTGAAAAAAGAATTAGAAAAGGATTTATAGGCCTGGGAGAACTTGAAGGTGAAGATGGAGTTAAGGCTCATGAAAATACAATGGAAGGACCAAAAGCCGACCGTTTAAATTTGATGAGAGCCACTGAAGCCAATTTTGGCCACATTTTTATGCTTTATTCTGATTCTCAAAGAAAAATTATTAACTTGCTTAATAAAGTTACTGATAACGATGAACCACTAGCTGTAGTTAAAGATGAAGATGACAATGTACATAAAGTTTGGAAAATAACAGATAGTGAAATCATGGCTTCAATACAAAAACACATGAAAGATAAAACATTATATATAGCTGATGGACACCACCGCTATCAAACAGCTGTAAATTATCGAAATGAATGTCTTGAAAAAGGTTGGAAATCAAATGGTATCGAAGGATTTAATAACCGGTTGATGACTTTTGTGAATATTGATGATCCGGGAATGAGTATTCTGGCTACTCACCGTCTGGTTTATGGTATTGATAATTTTGATGAAGATAAACTTCTGCAAAAAGCAGAAAGAGATTTTGTTATAAATAAGTATAATCGTAAAGATGAATTATATAACAAGATGGATGAAGATAAAGGACTAAAACATACTTTTGGCTTTAAAGCAAGTGATGGTGAGCATTATTATTCAATGACATTAAGAGACGAGTCTATCATGGATTTATTACTACCGGCCAAAGAAGAAGTATGGAAAAACCTGGATGTAGTAATACTACATAAGGCTATATTGGAGCGTTATCTGGATATAGATGAAGAGGCCCTGGCCGCCAAAGAAAATACAGCTTATGTACGCTACCGTGACCAGGCACTGGCTGAGCTTGAACAGGGTGATTATCAGGCAGTGTTTTTATTAAATCCGACACAGGTTGAAGAAGTAAAAGCTGTGGCTGATAAAAATACCAGAATGCCTCAGAAGTCAACCGACTTTTATCCGAAATTATTAACTGGACTGGTTTTAAACAAACTGGATATTCAGAAATAACCATTTTAATCTTTAAAGGTATGATAATCAAAGTAGAATAGCAAAAAAATATATATTAGGTAGATTTATTAAAAAAGATAATAAAAAAGATGAAAATATTATAGAATTTTGCTGACCTGTTTACAGCTTTTTAGTTTATAACTGAATTTATAATAGAGGTAATATAGATGCATTAAATTCAGGATAATTTACTTTTAGCTGTCTACAGGTCTATTTTTTTTATGGAAAATAATACCCTTGCAAGGTGAACAGGTGTATGATAGCATAAAATTAGCAAACAAATGTACTATCTTTGTAGCTATTGCATATAATATTTCAGAATATAACGTATAACGTATCATACTTTATCCTGAACAGGGGTGTTATGAAAATGGATATAGATTATAAACAGATGCCGCATAATAATATTCTTTGTGTAGATATGAAGTCATTTTTTGCCAGTGTAGAGGCAGTTGATAGGGGGTTAGACCCTTTGAAAGTCTGCCTGGCTGTTGTTGGTGATAAAGAACGTGATGGTGCTGTAGTGCTGGCTGCCTCGTCTGCTTTAAAAAGCAGGTATGATATCAGAACCGGTAATCGTCTGTTTGAGATACCTGAGGATCCAGAAATTATAATAGTAAATGCCCGGATGGGGCTGTATTTGAAAAGGTCTTTACAGATTACACTTTTGTTTAAAGAATTTGTTCCAATAAATGCAATTCATGTATATTCGATAGATGAATCATGGTTAAAACTGGATGGCACAGAGAAGATCCATGGAGATAAGATTAAACTG
>JBMCBT010000061.1:0-8713 GCA_048623215.1 Halothermotrichaceae bacterium | reverse complement strand
GTTTTCTTGTTAAGTTAGCTTTTAAAAATTTGTTTAGACATAAATTAAGAACTTTTGTATCAATTATTGCTATTGCTTTTGCTGTTATGGTGGTTGTTTTTGCCAGAGGCTATGTAGTGGGAATGGTAGATTCATTTTTTGCTGATCATATTCAATATAATTCCGGCCATATCAAGATAATTAAAGAGAATTATCAACAACAGCAGCGTCTTCTTCCTCTAAATTATCCAGTAGACGGATTCAGGGGAGAGGGGTTAAATAATATGACAGAAAAACTGCAGGAGATAGAAGATGTAAAAATGGTTATCCCCAGGTTGAAATTCGGAGCAGTAGTCAGTAGGGGTAATGAATTGATAACAATGAGCGGCTGGGGAGTTAACCTTGATAAAGAAAAAAATTTTACTGATATTGAAAATTACCTTACAGAAGGTAGAATGTTTCATCCAGGACAGCTGGAAGTTGTTATGGGCTCAGAACTTTTAAATAAGATAAATTATCAACTTGGTGACAAAGTGACTATACTTACAAATACTTCTTTTGGTTCTTTAAAAGGTGTAACCTTTAAAATAGTTGGAAAGATTGAAAGTGGTATAAAAATGCTTAATGAAGCTGTATTTTATCTACCATTAGATCAAGCTCAACGGATATTATATATGGATGACCAGGCTACTGAATTATTATTAGTAACACCAGATAGAAGTATGGCCAATCAAGTATTGCCAGCGGTAAACCGCGTAATGGAAGATAGTGGAGCAGCTGATGAATACCTTGCTCTCAGTTATAAAGAAACCAGTGACCTGGTTCCCTTCATGGAGATGGGTAAGCTGATATATAATCAGATTTATATTTTTCTGGTATTACTGGCCAGTATTGTTGTAATTAATACCATGATTATGATTGTTAAAGAGCGAACCAGAGAAATTGGAATGATGTCCGCACTGGGGCTGGAAAAGAAAAATATATTACAGTTATTTATTATCGAAGGTGGTATTATGGGTATTATTGGCAGTTTTATAGGTGCATTAACCGGAGGGATTATAAATAGCTATCTGGCTCAACACGGTATTGATTTTCGTTCAGCATTATCTGGTTTTAGTTCAGATATTGTATTTAATTCAATTATTTATCCGGAGGCTTCAACTTTCAATACTATATTTGCTTTTGTAATCGGTGTAGTAATTGTGAGTATTGCCTGTATTATACCGGCGCGTAGGGCTGCAAAATTGGAGCCGACTGAGGCTATGAGAGAAGAATAAATAATTTTTAATGAATTCAGGGATAGCTTTTAAGGCTATCCCTGTATAAATTAATATAATAAAAATAAGCTTATACTTTTTAATACTATATAAGTTGACCAGGTAAATTGCTGATGAGTTATTCCACAACAGGAAGTTTGTAATTTATTTTGTTCATATATTTACTGAGAATAATTGAGCTGATAATTACCAGTGGTAAAGAAATTCCCAGCCTGATAGAAGTAAATTTAATTCCCAGTATTGATGCTTCCATAATGCTCATGGGAATCATAACAATGGAAGCAGCAGTAACATAAGTGAAGATGGAATTATAATTTGTTCCTTTATGGTAAAGTGAATTTGCTACTGGAAATGCTACAAAAGTACCTCCAACTGTAGTTGCAGCCAGTAAAATGGAGTAAATATACTTTTTAAATCCAGAACTATTACCAAAATTATTTTCAATTGTTTCCCGGCTAACCCATACATCAAAAAGTCCGATTAAAATAAAGGCCGGAGGAAGTATTTTGATCATATCCCTGGCAAAAATCAAAAAATTACTTCCAATGTTGAGTCCCAAGTTATATTTTAAAAGATATGAAAAACCCAGGAATAATAGGAAAATAGAAAAAATTATATAATTTAACTTATTATTTTTTTTCATTTAAAAAACCTCCCCATATAGAAGTCCAGTAAAAATTGCTATAAACCCTGCTATAATAAATCCTGCAATATTACGCCAGACGGTTGCTTTAATACCAAAATACTCTTTTTCAACTGGATATGTTGCAACTCCAACTAACATAAGTGTGGTAATAAATGCTGCTACTACCATATAACTAACACCTTTATTTATCAGTATACCGGCTAAAGGATATGCAATAAATCCAGGCATCATAGTAATGGAACCTGCTATAAGACCTATTAATAATCCGATAATTGGAGAATGAGCACCTAAATATTTAATGATCATTTCATCCGGAATAAGCAAAATAAAGGACAAAATTATTAATAGTTTTAAATAGGTTCCCAGTATCCTGTTGAATTTTTTCCAGCTAATTTTTAGTGCTTTTTTTGTTTTCTGCTGGTCAACAAAAAATGATATAAGAAGTGCTGTTAATGCTAAAATATAAAGTGTTCCCATTTGTGTTACCTCCTTTTTGTTATACCCGTATAGGGTATTATAGAAAAATTATATCTATATAAGTTTAAGAAAGATGTAAACTAGATTACAAATATATAATAGCTAAGTTGAAATTTAAATATCTAGCTGAATCTAATAAAAACGGAGGAACACTAAAAAAACAAATATTAATAAAAAAAATCATTTAATGCATATTAATACTAAGCACAATAAATAAAAGACAGGAGTGTTAGTATGCATAAGTTTACTTTAAATGATTATATGATGGAGCCAGAAGAGAAGGTTGCAAAACGGGTAATTTATAGTGATAAAAATACGCTGGCCTTTATACTAAACATTGCTCAGGAAAAATCACTACCAGAACATACACATTTTGACTGTACAGTATTTATACAGATTATAAGTGGAAAAGCAGAAGTTAATGTAGATGATGAAGTAATAGCAATGGTTGAAAATGATTTACTGCAGGTTGATGGAGATGAGACAATGTCTGTTGATAATATTGGTTCAACAACACTGGTATTATATGTCACCATATCTCCTCTACCACCTTCAGAAAAATATACTGAAAATGCTGATTTTTAAGTTACTTAAATAACTGGTCAGGTAAATAAAGTTTTAAAAAAAGGGATGGCCCCGGCTATCCCCAATTTTAATAGAAAGAGTATTTATAGAGCAATTATCTTCATTATCTATCACTATTTAAAGGAGGTAGGCAAATGGTTGATGATCAATATGGAGTATTAATTGGAAATGTAAAAAAGATTGAGCCGGATCTGGCTGGAGAAAAAACACCTCATTACAATATCATTATAAAAATTGAAAAAAATGAAGAATTTAATGCTGCAATAAATTGTCAATCAACAAATGAAGATTATCCACGAGTACTATATTATGTAGATGAAGATTTTGAGGCCGATATAGTAAATAAGTTGAAAGAAAAGGATTATGGTTTTCATAAAATAGAATATAAAAAGGAAATTAATCCTGGCATTGCAGTAGATTATATTCGCAGTAGTTATTGTAATAAAGAAGATATGAAAGTCTTATCTTATGATATTGAAGGTGATAATGATTTAAAAGGATTTATTGATAAAAATATGAAAAGGGCTTTAAATGATGATAATGTTATACTCTATGTATATGGTACTTATTATGATGATGATAATAGCAATAATAGAGGGGTACATAATATACATATGAATCAGGGAAACAGGGGAGCACATTATCAGGAAAGTGAAATATATCGTGATGGATGTTTTTTTATGTACTTTTCTGAGGAAGATAGATGGATAGCCAATTTTATCGCATTCCAGAACCAGTCGTGGAATACAGATGAAAAAGGCCGACCAAAAGACTAATAGGAGTTATCCAGAAAATCAGGACTTTATTATACGCCAGGTAAATATTAATTCAATTGATGTTGGTGGTGCTATTTTATATTTGGATGGAATGATAAAAAAAGAAAGACTGGAAAATAACATAATAAAACCTATTGTTAAAGAATATCAAAATGTAGAAATGACTGACCAGGTTGATTATATTATTGAAAAAATAGAAGTAAATAAAGTAAAAAAAATTGATGATATTTCAACTATCAAACAAAATATTTTAGCTGGTTTTACTGCCGGAAAATGCTGTTAAGACAACTATTTATTACCGGCAGGGATTACTTTCTTTTATATGGATAATATATTTATTTTTGCCGTTTTTGCTTATGCTTGTAGACCGGTTGAAGGGGAATGGGACATGAGAATTATAAAAACTATAATTATTATAATATTTGTTGGGCTTATAATGTTTGGAATTACAGGCTGCTGGGATCGAATGGAGCCTGAAGAACTGGGGTATGTTATAGCAATAGGCATTGATAAAGGAAGTGGTGGCAATTTAAGTGTAACTTATCAGATGGCAAATCCACAGGGTGGTGGTGGACCAAAAGTCGGGACAAGTGAAAAAGAACCGTCAGATGAAATAATAACTCTGGAAGTACCACATATAGTTGCAGGAAGACATTTGTTGACTGCATCAATACCAAGGCGTCCTAATTTTTTTCATGTAAACACATTAATTATCAGTGAAGAATTGGCAAAAAGCGGACAACTGCTTTCTGCATTGGAAGATATAATTAGAGATAGACAGACAAGTAGAAGTGTTTTTTTAATCACTGTTAAAGGAAAAGCAGAAGAGTTTATCACTACCAATAAACCCTTGTTAGAAACCAGACCACATAAGTTTTATGAGTTTATGGAAAACAGGTGGGAGAATACAGGATTAGTAGCAAAACCTACCCTGCATTATTTTTTAAAACAGAGTGAAGGCAAAGCTGGATTATTTCTTTCAGCATATGGGTCAGTTGAAAAATGGAAGACTGAAGAGCAGGAAGGCAGCTCCAGTGACGGAGAAGAACAAAAAGAGACACAGTCCGAATCAGGCAATAAGGGTCAGGGGGTAAAACAGTCAGGCCAGGACCAGGGAAAAGAAGAAGGACAAAAAGAAACCCAGACTAAGCCTGAAAAAACAGGTTTTGAAGATGACCTACTTGCCGGACAATTACCCAAAAAAGGTGGTAATTCAACTGAAATAATCGGTACAGCTGTTTTTAAAAATGGTAAAATGATAGGTAAATTGACCGGTGAAGAGACCAGATATTCATTATTACTAAGACCTGAGTATAAGAATTTTTCCATGATAGTTACTTTTCCAGACCCAATTAATAAAGATAAAAGAGTTGTAGTAAGGATGAAAAAAGTAAAAGATTCTGAAATTGGAATTGAAGTTAAAGATATACCTTTGGTTGAAACAAAAATACCTCTTATTGTTGATGTGCTTGGGGTTCCAGGTCAGATAAATTATGTTACTAATTTGCAGAACCAGAAAATGCTGAAAACTCATATCAAAGAAGTATTGAAACAAAAAATAGAAGCGTTAATAAAAAAACTCAGACAGAATTTGGTGGTGAACCATTTTTATGGTCATATGAAGTGCGAAAGAGATTTACAACCTTTACAGAATATCAAAAATATAACTGGATGAAAAAATATAAAGATGCTGAGATTAAAATTGAATTTAATATAGATTTAAGAGGATTTGAAACTCAACTTGCTCCAGTGGGTATTCAATGATGGGAGTAATAACCTGTTGAAAATTTAAAATAAAGAGGAGGTAATTATAATAGAATTTTGGAAATCACAGGAGTCTTTACTATATTATCAATGGATAGTTAGAGCATTAGTGATGTTTTTTTACTTGGTTTTAATGACGAAAATAACAGGACAAAGGCAGATTGGCAGATTAACTTTACTTGATTTTATAATGTCTATCACTATCGGCAGTATTACAGCTGGTTCATTAAATAACCCAAGAACAAACCTGATGACTGTAATGCTTACTATAGGGACATTAACTGCTGTAGATGTTTTATTAAATTATATATCTTTAAAAAATGCTAAAATACGCCGTGTATTTCAGGGTGAACCTAAAATATTAATAAAAAATGGAGAGTTGCTTGAAGATACGATGCGTAAAGTCAGGATTAATATAGATGATTTACTTATGGCATTACGTTTGAAAAAAATACCTGACATTGCAGACGCGGAATTTGCTGTTTTAGAGTCTAATGGTAAGATAAGTGTTATACCAAAATCACAGGCTCGTGCAGTTAAGCCAAAGGATTTAAATATTAATACAAATTATGAGGGTTATCCTGTAATGATAATTGAGGATGGTAATATACTGGAAGATAATTTAAAAGAAAACAATCTTGATAAAGAATGGCTCTATGAAGAGTTAGAAAAACATGGACTGGATAGTGAGCATAACGTTTTAGCTGCAATGTTAGATACACAGGGGCGATTTTTTATCAGTAAAAAATAATTAAAAAACTGTACTAAAGTACAGGTCAATACTGTACCAAAGTACAGTTTAAAAATTACTTAATATTATATAAAATTAGATTATAATAAGTATTTATAAAAGTGAAGTTTATTATATTATGTAGAATAGATTTGTTTTTTATCTTAAATTTTCCGGTAAAGGGTGGTTAAAAATGAGAAACAAATACTTTAAATTATTACTGACAGTAGTTTTAATGATAATTTTTATATTAATATTGTCAGCCTGTGAACAACTTGCAGGGAATAAGGATGATAAGGTATACAATGTTACTGTAAAAGTATCCGGTGTCGAGAACATCGAGGATATTAATGGTCTTTTTATTAAATATGGTGACTCAATAGTTCCTTTTAAAAGTGAAAACTATGATGTTGAAAAAAAGAATTGACTGTAAAAATAACTGGACTTAAAGGTACAGTTGATTTAGTACTAATGGTTAACAACAGTGAAATAGACTCCGGTGTTTATAATTTTGATGGTGACAGCAGGCAGACTGTCAGCAGTTCTGAAGAAATTACTTTTAAACTTAAATTTGATAAAAATAAGGCTTTATTTAATGTTAACATATCTGATATTAGTCCTGCCTCAGTCGAACCTGGTGAACTGATAACTATTACAGCTAATATAAGTAATAATGGAAATATAGAAGGTTTACAGGATATAATAATGACTGTAGACTGGGGTTCAGAAAAAATAAGCGATACAAAAAGTTTAAAACTGGAAGCTGGAACTTCAGATTCAGTAACATACAGCAATATTGCTGTACCTGATAATGCAGTACTGGGAGAAACTAAAATAAGTGTAGTAAGTAATGACGATAGTGCTGAGAGTATAGTTGAGGTAGGAAAAAGGATAGTATTTATTGAACAAAGTGGATTAGAAGGGGTAACTGTTGAGATATATAATAATAAGGATTATGCTGCAGAAAATAAGTTGGGAGAAATAGTGACTGCCAGTAATGGACAGGTGGTTAAATATTTAAGAAATGATGAAAGTTATTGGTATAAAGGTATTTCTGATGGGGTAAGTTTGAAAGATTCTTTTACAGTTACAGGTGATAAATCAATAAAGTTCAGGTTGGATTTTGCTGGAGGCTATGGAACAGAAGCAGCCCCCTTTAAAATAGCTAACTGGTTTCATCTCAATAATATAAGAAAATATGGTGTTATTGATGCTGAAAAATATTCGCCAGGGACATATTTTAATTTAGTAACTAATCTTGACCAAAATTCTACTGGCTATCAAGAACTTATAATTGATACACAAAATGATGACAATTCATATAGAGATGGTTTTGAGCCGATAGGTATAGATAATCAAAAAGATTTTTCAGGTGTTTTTGATGGGCAGGGGCATAAAATAAAGGACTTATATATTTATGTATTTAATCATCATGCTGCGGCATTATTCTTTGCAATTGATACTAATGCTGTAATTCATAATATGGGACTGGAGAATGCTGATATATCTGGGATTGGTTGTATATATGTTGGTGGATTAGCAGGAAAATCTGAAGGATTAATAAAGGAGACTTACTGTATAGGAGATGTTGAAGGTGGAATGATTACTGGAGGACTCCTTGGTTGTAACTATGGAGGAGAAATAAATAATACATATTTTCAAGGAACTGTAAGTGGGGCAGCTTTTGCTGGTGGACTGCTTGGGGATAATAATGGTGGGCAGATAAGAAATTCATATGCTGTTGGAGAAGTGGAAGCAAGAGATGATGAGTTTGAGCCTTCTGGTTTTGTATATTCTAACATTAATGAAGGTATAATTAGTAATTGTTATTATGATAAAAATGTGAGTGGTCTTAATGATACAGGTAAAGGCAAACCAATATCAAGCTTTAAAATGGTTCAGGAAGATACATATGAGGGGTGGAACTTTGATGATATTTGGAATATAGATAGCGGTAGTACATACCCATATCTTCGTAATAATCAGCAGACTAATTTAACAGAACCGTCCACTTTTTCAGTAAAGTTTGAAGAAAGCAGTGGTGCTGAAGCCAGTATGATAATTTATTCTGATGCTGAACATCTAAAACAGATAGGTGAGCCAGTTTGCTTATCAGATGGGACTGCCTGTATAGAAATGTTGTCAGGTCAATACTGGTACACTATTACTGCAGATGGATATCAGGATTATAACGGTTCATTTGAAGTAGATCAAGAAGATACAATTGTAAATATTACTTTGATAAATTGATTGAATCTTTATTTAATATTTAATTATTTATTGGTTGATTGTGCCATTTGCCGCCCAGTAGTATATAAAAAACCTGATATAGAATAACAAAACCGGAAGCCCACGCTTCCGGTTAATTCTTTTTATTTACTGTTATGTAATACAATCTGACACCATCTGGTACTTTAGACATAAAAATGGTGCCGAGGGCGGGACTCGAACCCGCACGAACAAAGCGTCCACAGCGCCC
>JBMCBT010000060.1:0-8799 GCA_048623215.1 Halothermotrichaceae bacterium | reverse complement strand
CCGGTGATGGGACTCGAACCCGCAACCTGCTGATTACGATTCAGCTGCTCTACCAATTGAGCTACACCGGCATGAAACTACTTTTTTAGTATAATATGAAAAGCAAAATCTGTCAATGATTAAAAAATAAAATCCCTCAGTTTTCACTGAAGGATTTTAAGTAAGATATATTATTATTCAACAGTAAGCCTTGCCGAAATTAATGCCAGGTAGACAGCTGCCAGTCCAACTAGACTATATACAATTCTGGAAAGGGCTGTCATTTGTCCAAAAATGAATGCTACCAGGTCAAAATCAAAAAGTCCTATCAACCCCCAATTTACTCCACCTATAATCACAAGGGTAAGAGCAATCCAGTCCAGTACTCCAAGCCTATCCATATATTCTACCTCCTTATGTTTTATTACTTTGTTTCTATCTTACCCAATTTTAAGATATTTACTCAATATAATTCGAATTTAGGATACAACCCTCTTTTTTTGCTTTTTAGTAATCTTCTTTCTGCATTCCTTACATAAATCGTTTATATAATCTTCCCCCTGACGAACCCTGATTGCTTTTATTCTTTCACACATGGGACATAATTTCACAAAAACCACCTCGAATTTATTAAATAATTTTCTCAATTAACCACACTTAATATTATTGACTTACTAAGACTATTTTAAACATATCAAAGTATATTTATTTTTCATTGTGAAAAACTAATTTAAAAGGGAGGTGAATACTAGATGGCTAAAATAAAATGTAATGTTGATAATTGTTATTACTGGGATACAGGCAATATTTGCGGTGCTGATGAAATAGAAGTCGCCAAAAATTTCTTCGATAATTCAGATATGGAAGCAGGTGCTATGGGGGCTAATCCAAGTGATTCGAATCAAACAAAATGTAAAACTTTCAAACCTGCCAAAAATAAAAAAGGTAAATAGTAAACGACTATAATTATAATAAATGTTTTTAGCCCTGTAGTATAATATACTACAGGGTTCTAATAATTATCAATACAGATATAATTTATACTAATAGATATATAATATTCAGCTGTCTATTATATATCTATTAGTATCAGCGAGGTTATTATTACTCATGTTAAAACCACCAATACAGCCAATGCTGTTGTCATCTAAAAAAAAGCCTTTTAACTCAAGTGAATATATTTTTGAAATCAAATGGGATGGATACCGTTGCCTGGCATTTATAGAAAATCGCAATGTTTTTCTACAAAGCCGTAATAAAAAAGATCTAACCCAATATTTTCCCGAATTAATCGAAATAAGTAAATATATAAAGTGCAGTAGAATAATACTTGATGGTGAAATCTGCTATATAAATAAAGAAGGCAAACCAGTTTTCGAAGTCTTACAGGGAAGAATTGGCAGCAGTAAAAATAAACAGCACATTAATTATCCTGTCAGCTTGATAGTTTGGGATATTTTATCATATAATAATAAAGATGTTTATAATATGCCCTTATTGAAACGAAGGAAAATATTAAAAAAGTATGTTACTGCAAACCACTCACTGCAGATATCATCATATATTAAAACTAAAGGAATTGAACTTTTTAAAAAAGTAAAGAAAAACGGTCTGGAAGGTATTACTGCTAAAAAAATATCATCTCCTTACCAGTTTAAGAGAAGCAAGTTCTGGTATAAAATTAAGGTTTGGAATTATACTGAGGCATATATATTTGGCTTTACAAAAAATTATTCTTTAATTGTAGGTAAAAAAGATGAAAATAATAATTTTATAAATATGGGCAGAGTAAAGTCAGCAGTAAATAAAAACATGAAAGAAGCTTTATTTAGATATTTACCAGAAATAATAACAGTAAATAGTCATTATAGTAAAAATAGTAGTGCCAAAGATATAAACTGGGTTAAACCTGTTATAAAATGTGAAATACGTTATACAGAAATAACAAGACATAATACATTTCGTCATGGTTTTATCACTAAAGTAGTACTATAGGAGGCAATACATATGAGTTCATTGGTTATTGATAAATTCAAAGTAAATTTAAGCAATCTGGACAAAGTTTTCTGGCCAAAGCACAACTACACAAAAGGTGACATGATAGATTATTATATAAATATTTATCCCTATATGAAAAACTATTTAAAGAACCGTCCGGTTTCTTTAAAAATATACCCTGATGGTATCGGGGGAAAATATTTTTTCCAGAAAAATGCCCCTGATTATGCTCCTTACTGGTTAACAGTTAATGCTATCTATTCCCAACATAGAAAAGAACCAATCAACTGGATTCTGATCAACAAATTATCTGACCTGGTCTGGGTTACAAATAAGGCCTCTATTGAATTACACAGCTGGTTTTCTACTGTTAAAAATCTCGAAAAACCCAGTTTTGCAGTCTTTGATTTAGATCCAGATGATAAATCATCATTTACTAATGTTATACAGGTAGCCTTAAATATAAAAAAGGTACTTGAAGAATTACGGCTTGATTCATATATTAAAACTTCCGGCAAATCAGGCCTCCATATCTACCTTCCCTTACAGGAAAAATATAGCTATACTGCTGTAAAAATTTTTTTAAAATCTGTTTCTGAGGTAGTCATAAAGATGAACCCCGACCTGGCTACAATCGAATGGCGGAAAAAAAACCGTGAAGGTAAGGTATATATTGATTACAGGCAAAATGGCCAGGGTAAAACATTACCTGCTCCATATACACTCAGGCCGACCACTGAAGCTACAGTATCAACACCACTTAACTGGCAGGAACTAAACTCAGACGTTAGCCCGGACGACTTTACCATCAAAAATATTCAACAGCGTCTACAGGATAAAGGTGATATCTGGGCAGATTTGCTGAGTAATAAACAGGAGTTACCCGATTTTTTTCTCTGATTCTTTCTTCTTTTCACTGGATTCTACACTTGCTCGTAATTTTTCCATGAGATCAAGTACTTTATTATCAGCAGTCACCGCTTCCGGAATTTCTATCTCTTTTCCTTCTATTTTTTCACGTATAATTTTCATTAACTCCTGACGATACTCATCATCATATTTCTCAGGTTCAAATTTAGCAGTAAGATTGTTTACAATTTCTACTGCTAATTCTTCCTCTTTACTTTTTATTTCTATTTTGTCTTCCAGATTTTCAAGCTGTAATCTGTCAATCGGCCTTACTTCATCAGCAAAAAACATAGTTTCCATTGCCAGAGTATTGTCTATTACTCTGATTACCGCCAGACTTTCTTTGCTTCTTATTGTTATCTTGCTTATTGCTACTTTATTGGTTTCCAGTAATGCTTTCTTGAGCAGCAGATAAGGCTTCTCACCACCTTCAGCAGGGCTTAAATAATAAGTTTTTATATAAAAAACCGGGTCAATTTCTTCCAGTTTGACAAAATCCACAATATCGATTGTTTTGGTTGATTTGACCGGTATATTATCAAAATCCTCATCATTAAGTACTACAAACTTGTTATCTTCATATTCATAACCCTTAACCAGGTCTTTGTACTCCACCTTTTCATTACATAGCGGACAATACCTTTTCGTTTTCACTGGTGTTTTGCATTTGCCGTGCAGCATTCGAAACCTAACATTATTCTTACTGGTCGCTGTTATCAATTTAATAGGGACATTGACCAGTCCAAAGCTAATTGCACCCTTCCAGATAGTTCTCAATTTATACACCTCGTTATATGGATTTTTTCTAACCTATTCTGTATGGATAATAACTACTTTCCTGTATAAATAATAAATACTTCCTGACTTTATAAAAACTTACTCTTAATATTCCCTGAATATCAATAAATAATAATAAGAAACCACAGTTGTTTTAATTACTGTGGCTTTTTAAAAATTACTTTTAACTATCAAATTCTAAATTATACAGATCTACCCTATAACCTTCCTGGTCTACTACTTCTACTGTTGCTTCCACCGGGCGGTTGTATGAATCTCTTTTTCCTGCTTCAAATAAAACCCGGTGTTCCTGGTAAGGAATTTCACCATATTCACTGTCCTGGAGTTTATTATAAATCTGGCCGGCAAGTGCTTTTGTGATAGCATCTTCTGCTTCATTCATAATTTATCACCTCATATAATTAGTATTATTTCATTTATTACTATTTCCAGCTGAAATCAGTTAATGCATTCACTACCGTGGTAATTAATAGCAGGATTTTATCCAGTGTACAATTTTCTCCCTGTGGCTCTGGATCCTTATATTAAAGATAGGTATAGTCAAATCACTACCAATAGAAATAGCCTGACCGGTACCTCCTGTCTTTTCAGTCCGCTGTCTATCATTGGTACAGGCATCTTCTGTCCAGCAGACTATAAATTTGCTCCTTGTCTTAAGGTCTCTACCTAAAACCTGATATCCATCTCTTATAATCAATTTTTTTGATTTTTCTGTAAGACTTTCAAAATCCGGGTGGTACTTCCGGGCAATATTTACTGCTTTACTATAATTGGGAAGAGATTCTGTATCAATATACCCCTGCTGTCCGCTGCGTTTAGCAAATTCAGCCCAGGGCAGGTATATTTCAAATTTACCTTCTGCTCTAACTACACCAAGCTCAAAAGCGGTATCAGCACCTGGAGAAGCTCCACTGCGCAATATATAACCCTTTCGTGCCAGGCAGTAACCTAATTCCTCCAAAACATCAGCAATCTCAGTGGGAATATCTCTACTTCCTATTCCAGTATAATAAGCTGCTTTTTTCATTTTGAACTCCCCTTCGCAAATATCATATTGCATTTACTTATTCTTGCCAAACATTTGTTCTATTGTATCATATTATTTTTTGAATTAAAAGTTCTTTTTAATTTACTTTTAATCTTATTCCAACTTTATTTTAATAATCATATGTTACTATATATTTAGTCAACTAGTTAATACTATATAGATATGTTTTTCCTCTTAATGCTGTCTTAACGGCAGCTTTTTTTAATTTTTATATAAAAAAAGCCTTAATCAGAGTTAATTGATTAAGACCTTATTATTATATTTATCCAGAGCAAACAAAAGCATTTTCATATTATAACTACTGTTATTAATTATAATATACCATTATTTAACTATCTTTTCATTACCTTTATGATAGATTCGTAGAGGTTCACCTCTTAACAGATTATACTTACAGCCATCAGCAGTAACCCTTATCTGTAATTGACGCTTTTTAAACTTTAGCTTAAATTCATAACCATCCCATTTATCGGGAACATATGGGGCAAAATGTAATGTTCCATCTTTTACTCTCATTCCAGCAAAGCCCTGAACCAGCGCCAGCCAGGATCCAGCCATACAGGCTGTATGAACCCCCTGATATGCATTATTATTATAGTCATCCAGATCCAGTCTCACTGTCTGCATAAAATAATTGTATGCTTCATCTTTATAACCAATCTCACTGGCAATTATGCTGTAAATAGCCGGTGACAGGGATGAATCATGAGTAGTTTTTGGTTCATAAAAATCATAATTATTTTTTTTCTGCCTGGTAGTAAACTGGTCACTTAAAAGCAGCATCAGTAAAATAACATCTGCCTGTTTAATCACCTGAAAACGCCATATAGTCAAAGGGTGCCAGTTTTTAACCAGTGGTATTTCATCTTCAGGTATTTCATCTACATAGATAGGTTCTTTATACAAAAAGGAATCATCCTGTGGGTTAATCTCCATCTCCTCTGAGTAAGGTAAATACATTGCCTGTGCTGCCTGTTTCCAGTTATATAATTCATTTTCTTCCAGATTTAATTTCGCTTTAAACTCCTTATATTTCTCCGGCTCTTTTTCTTCCATCAGCCGTACAACAGCAAGAGCATATTCCAGGTTAAATTTGGCCATATAGTTGGTATAGCAATTATTGTTTGCTCCCGGCTGATATTCATCAGGACCGCAGACGACATTTAGGCAAAACTTATTATCTTTTGCTGCAATAAAACTGCCGCGACTGGCCCACATCCGTGCTGTTTCCACCAGGATTTCAACACCATAATGAAATAAAAACTCATAATCTTGAGTTACATTACAATACAGCCAGACTGCATAAGCTATATCTGCATCAATATGATACTGGATCGTTGAACCCATAAAAAAGCCTGATGCTTCATCACCGTTTAAAGTACGCCAGGGATATAAGGCTCCATTCAGTTTAAGACGGCGGGCATTTTGACGTGCATTATCCAGTTTGTTATAACGAAACATAAGTAATCTACGTGCAATGGATGGTTTACTGTAAAGAAAAAAGGGAACTACATAGATTTCAGTATCCCAGAAATAATGGCCTTCATAAAATTCACCAGTAAGCCCTTTGGCAGGCACATTTGTTCTTCCATTACGCCCGGCTGCCTGCAGCAAATGATAGGCATTAAACCTGAACCCCTGCTGTAAAGAATCATCTCCATATATCCTTACATCAACATCCTGCCAGTAATCCTGAAGATAATCCTTATGTTCCTGCAGCATCTTTGCCCAGCCTATATCAACAGCTCTTTTTACCTCTTTTTTTAACTTATCCAATAATAAATCTTTCTGCACTTCAAGTGAGCTATAAAGGCTAACATATTTCTCCATCCGATACTTATAACCTTCCTTAACATCTATTTCAAATTCATGACAGATAGATTTATCTTCAGTATACCTTTTTTCCTGATATAATGTATTTTCAGGATAAAACAATTGATTATCCATAATTACACCGATCATAATTTCAGTATTTTGTGTCTGTTGACACAGATAACCATAACCCTCTGTAAATCCCCGGGTAGTATCCTTTAAAACATTCTTCTTCCTTAAAAAATGATAATTCTGTACATCTCCATCAATCTCTGAAACCAGCCTTACCTGTCCAGTGAAATTGAGAGGAGTTAGGTCATAGCTAATTAAACCACAATGCAGAGACGTTAATGATAAAAAACGGTGAATATTAACAGCTATTTTTTTTCCTTCAGTACTTTTCCAGACAAATTCTCTACTTAAAACCCCCCTCTTCATGTCCAGAAATCTTTTATAATCACTTACATTTCCCTCAAGCAAATCAAGTTTTTCTCCATCAACATATAAATTGATTTTCATCCAGTTAGCCAGGTTAACTATTGTTTGACTCTTTTTGGGAGCATAGGGATAATCCTCACCATAAATTATTTCTTCTGATTCATAAACACCATTTATATAAACACCGGGAGTGGTTGTATCCGCCGGACCGTTATAATCCTCTTCCAGCACTCCTCTGGCACCCATATAACCATTTCCCAGAGCAAAAATAGCCTCATTATGATGATAATTATTCACCTTAAAACTTTCCTCAGTAATACGCCATGGGTCACAGCTGTATATTGATTTACATTCAGCTTTTTTTCTGTGATATCTTCTCATTTGTTATTCTCACTCCTTACACAAATAATAGTTATCTACTGGTAAATTGAAAACAGTATCTCCAAAAATAATTAAGAACTAATCCAGTTGCAAAACCACTACTATAATTATATTGTATTAATCTGATTTTCACATTAGTAATATTAATTATTAGTTAAAATTATATTTAACCTGTAATCTATACAAAATTATAAATCTTTATGCACCTATTTCTCAACTCTATATTTATTGTAATAGACATAGTTCAGGTTTTCAAATGAACAATGTTAGCTTCACCATTCTCCATGTCGAAATTACCAACAAATATGAAAAGATCAAAACATATAATTCCCTGGACATTAAAAAAGCTGCTGGCACTCATTAAATGTCAGCAGCTTTTGTTTTTAATTTACATATATCAAACAGATTTAATAAAATATAATGTTTATTTTTAAGATTAAATTATAACTTTAACCTCCATTATAAGTACTATTTTACAGTAAATTTTTCCTTAATTCTTCCGGGCTTTTACTGGATAAATATCCAATTGGAATATCAAATACTGTTTTAGCACCATCATGGCCTTCCTGATTCAGG
This sequence comes from Halothermotrichaceae bacterium, assembly GCA_048623215.1. Taxonomy (GTDB): domain Bacteria; phylum Bacillota; class Halanaerobiia; order Halanaerobiales; family DTU029; genus JBMCBT01. Next base: position 860 of record JBMCBT010000060.1, on the reverse strand, counting down.
CGGTAAACAGCACGGGCATATGCTATTAGAACACTGGAAGTAAATTCCGGGTTGCTGTCCAATTTTAATGAAAACTCGATAAGTTGATTACTATCTTTATCTTCACCGGTTTTTCCACTTCTCATAACAAAACCACCGTGCGGCATTGCTGAATGTTCTTTTTCCAGTTCTTCTTCTGAAATAAATGTTACTTTAGTATTATATTCATCAAAATAGTTGGGCATAGTTTTGATTTTTTCTTTTATTTTCTCCTTATCGGCTCCTTCTTCAGCTACTACATAACAATCTCTAATATGTTTTTCACGTGTAGTTAAATCAGGACTTTCTCCACTTCTGACTTTTTCTATTGCTTCATCAACAGGAATTGTGTACTGAACTGCATTTTTTACTCCATCAATTCTTCTTACAGCATCAGAGTGTCCCTGACTGACACCACGACCCCAGAAAGTATAACCTTTCCCTTCAGGCAATATAGCTTCTGACAGCATTCTATTCATGGAAAATAATCCAGGATCCCAGCCAATACAGATAGCACTAACTTTGCCATTTGCCCTGGCCTCTTTATCTATTTTGCTGTAGTATTCAGGAATTTTGGCATGAGTATCAAAACTGTCAACTGTATTAAACATACCGGCATATTTTGGCCCCTGAACAGGTAAATCTGTAGCTGACCCACCACATAATATCATTACATCAATCTTATCAACATATTTTTCAACATCTTTTACATTAACAACTTCAGCATTATCATCATCGACTTTTAATTGGTCTACAGGCCTTCTGGTAAAAATAGCAGTCAGTTTCATATCATCATTTTGTTTTAAACCAGCTTTTACACCTTTACCCAGATTACCATAACC
>JBMCBT010000059.1:0-8930 GCA_048623215.1 Halothermotrichaceae bacterium | reverse complement strand
TAATCATTTTCTTTGAACCGCGGGAAGGATGTGGAGTATAACCTAATTCTTCAACACGTCTGACAACATGTTGAATCTGACTCTCAGTAGCATTATGTTTCATTACAATAATCATAACTAATCTCTCCTTATCTAATCTAGTCTCTTTTAATCTAATAAATCAGGCCTTAATTTTTTAGCCTTCTTTAAATATACATGTTTTATTTCATTTAATCTACAATCCCTATTAATATATACCATAACACGGATACATTTTTCCAGTGAACCTACTACCTTCATTTCCTGGTAACAGAGCAGCGGGATTAAATTTAGCCCAATTTCTCTGGCAGCAACTGCCGGGTAAACCTTATTTAGATCATATGTTGCTGTAAAGTTTATACATACTATTTCTTCTTCTACAATATTATTTACTTTTAAAATTTCTTTCAAAAGTTTTTTGGTGGCCTTCAAAATATTATTTTTGGTATTAGATATTACCGAGATAGCACCCCTTACTGCTCTCATCTTCTACAGATCACTCCATATTACATTAATTTTACAGCATTTTTTTATAATGCTGATGAATTTTAATTATTCTATCACATAAATATTTTTTTATCAACTATACCCTTTGCTCCCTACATTTAATAACATCTATTATTTTTTCCGAATTATACACTCTAATCTGATGTCCTTTCTTTAAGGAACTAATATCTGGTGAAGAATAAGTAATTTCAAACCATAATGGTTTATCAAAATACCTGGCATCAATAGCAAGAAGGTCACCTTCTCTTACTTTGACTTCCACAAATCCATTGGAAAAATCATCATATATTTCTCCATTCAATTTTACATATATCTGGGGATAAGATAACTGCTGTAAAACTTTAATTACAATAAAACCATCATATTCTACCTCTTTTTTATTATCTACAGCTGTCACTTCTACAGCTTCATTTGGATTTAATATCTCCCTGACTGCAAATTCTATATTCTGTAATTTCTGTTGTGCTGCATCATTTTTCATTAAAAATTGTACACTAACCAGAATAATTAAAATAACTATTATTAAAGTAATAAAAAAATGTTCAACTTTTTTCAAAAAGTTATTCATTATAAAAAACACCTCCGGGATAATTTTTAATATATTATTATGAACTAATAAGTTAAATTATCCCGAAAGTATCTATATTTTTCCCATATTTTCCAGAGCTGCTCTGGCAGCATTTTGTTCGGCTTCTTTTTTACTTGTCCCTGTACCTGTAGCCAGTGACTTTTTATTGTAAACTACTTCAACACTAAATATTTTATTATGATCTGGCCCTTTTTCATCAACAACAATATAGCTGGGACGTCCTAATCCATCCTGCTGTATGATTTCCTGCAGCATTGTTTTGTAATCCTGTATATAACTGCCCTCTTCAACTTTTTTTATTATATCTTCAAATAAATTAATTATAAATTCACCAACAGTTTCAAAGCCAAAATCAAGATAAACAGCACATATTAGTGCTTCCATTGTATCTGCCAGTATTGAATTTCTATTTCTACCTCCTGATAATTCTTCGCCGTGTCCCAGCATAATAAACTTACCCAGATTAATCTCCCGTGCTTTAATCGCCAGAATAGGTTCACTTACAATTACCGATCTCATTTTAGCCAGTTCTCCCTCTGGATAATCTGGAAAATTATTAAAAATGTAGGTGCTAATTACTATACTTAAAACAGAGTCTCCTAAAAATTCAAGACGTTCATTATCTCTTAATTTTAAATTATTATTTTCATTACTGAAAGATTTATGAATAAGAGACCTCTGTAGTAAATTTTTATTATCAAACTTTAAATTTATAATTTCTTCTAATTCAGATAATATTTTTTTATTATCAAATGAATCCATTTGATTAACTCCTTTAAATTTCTCCCAGAACAATACAGGCATTTTGCCCACCAAAGCCAAATGAATTACTCATCGCATATTTTAGTTTTTCTACTTTACGAGCTTCATTTGGTACATAATCCAGATCACAGTCCGGGTCTGGATTTTCATAATTAATTGTTGGAGGTACTATTTTATTTTGTATAGCCATTGCCGTTATAACTGTTTCTATACCACCAGCAGCACCCAATAAGTGACCTGTCATCGATTTAGTAGAGCTAACCATTAATTCCCCGGCATGGTCTTTAAACAATTCTTTTATTCCCATAGACTCATATTTATCATTTAGTGGTGTTGATGTCCCATGAGCATTGATATAATCCAACTGATCCAGATTAAGGTTTGCCTTATTAACTGCCATTTTCATAGCCCTAATGGCTCCTTCTCCATCAGGAGCAGGTTGTGTAATATGATAGGCATCACCGGAAGCTCCATAGCCAATTACCTCAGCTATAATATTTGCACCTCTTTTTTTAGCATGTTCTAATTCTTCCAGTATTACAATACCACTTCCCTCACCGATAACAAAACCATCTCTCTTGGCATCAAAGGGTCTGCTTGCACGCTCTGGCTCATCATTTCTTTTCGTAAGTGCTTTCATATTACCAAAACCAGCTACTGCAGAAGGAGTTATTGCTGCTTCTGTTCCACCGGCTATCATTACTACAGCATCCTCTCTTTTTATCATTTCAGATGCTTCTCCAATAGCTGTTGTACCGGAAGCACAGGCTGTTACTGCATTACTATTAGGTCCTTTAGCACCAGTATAAATAGAAACATGGCCGGAAGCCATATTGGATATCATCATCGGTATAAAAAATGGACTAACACGTCTGGGCCCCTTCTTAACTAGCCTTTCTACCTGTTCTTCAAAAACTTCTATACCTCCAATTCCAGACCCAATCAATACTCCAGTTTTATCGGCAAAGTTCTCATCTATATCAAGACCAGAATATTCCAGTGCCTTCATAGCTGCTACTATAGCATACTGTGTAAACATTCCTATTCTTTTTGCATCTTTACGCGTTATATATTCTTCAGCATTAAATTCTTTTATTTCGGAAGCTACTTTACTGGAAAATTCTTCAGTATTAAAAGCTGATATTTTTGAAATTCCGGATTTACCATTAATTATATTATTCCAGAATTTTTCTATTTCATTTCCTAAAGATGATACAACTCCCATACCTGTTATTACAACTCTTTTTTCCATAACTGTCCCTCCCTTCTAGATAGTGGCTAAAGGCCCCGTTTATGTATTTTATAAACAGGGGCCGCCCACTCTATGATAAATCTTATAAATTCTCGTCAATATAATCTACAGCATTTTGTACAGTCTGAATATCTTCAGCATCTTCATCCGGTATTTCTATATCAAATTCTTCTTCAAAAGCCATAACTAATTCAACAACGTCCAGTGAATCTGCACCTAAATCATCAATAAAAGAAGCCTCTGCTGTAACCTCTTCGGGATCAACAGCTAATTCTTCAACAACTATATCAACAACTCTTTGAAGAATATCATCCATCTTATTTCACCCCCCTTCAATAACTTAATAGTATTTACTAAATTAACTTACTATTATAACTATAAATATATTTTATTCATGTGTTGATAAACATACTCATCTACATAACCATACCACCGTCAACATTAATGACCTGACCATTGATATAATCAGCCTCAGCTGAGGCTAAAAATGCAATCAGGTTTGCAACATCCTGCTGTTCCCCAAATTTATTTAATGGTATAGCATTTAACATCTGTTCTTTTACTTTTTCTGATAATTCATCAGTCATATGTGATTTGATAAATCCAGGTGCTACTGCATTGGCAGTAATACCCCTGGTTGATAATTCTTTAGCAACAGATTTGGTAAAACCAATAACTCCAGCTTTTGAAGCAGAATAATTAGCCTGACTGGCATTGCCCATAATGCCGACTACTGACGCTAAATTAATAATCTTACCTGATTTTTGTTTCATAAATGTTTTGGTCACTGCCTTAGTACAATTAAATACTCCTTTTAAGTTAACATTCATAACAGCATCCCAGTCTTTTTCTTTCATTCTCAATAATATATTATCTCTGGTTATTCCAGCATTATTTACCAGGATATCAATCTTATCAAATTCCTTTTTAGCTTCTGTTATTAGTTTTTTTGCCTGTTCCATCTTTGATATATCAGCTTCAACCATAATAGCTTTTCTACCAATTTTTTGTATCTGGGAAACTACTTTTTCAGCATTTTCTTTTTCACCTGCAAAAGGATAATTTATAACAATATCAGCACCTTCTTCAGCAAACTTAACAGCAGTTGCTGCACCAATACCGCGGGAACTTCCTGTTATAACTGCCACTTTATTTTCCAATTTCAATGTATAACCCTCCTTTATATTTTTAATTATATTTTCCTTATCAATTTATTAAGACTTTTTATATCCTGTACATTATATGCTTTTTGAGAACGATCAATTCTTCGCATCAAACCTTTTAATACACGACCCGGCCCAACTTCTACAAAAAGTTTATTACCATTATCTATCATTTTATTTACAGATTCTACCCAGCGGACACTATCTGTTAACTGTTCAATTAATCTCTCTCTTATTTTTTCAGGTGAATCTTCATAATCTGCTGAAACATTTGCTATTATATTTATTTCCGGCTGTTTAAATTCAATATTGTTTATAATTTTTGTCAATTTTTCCTGGGCTGGCTTCATAAGTGTAGAGTGAAAAGGGCCACTGACATCCAATTCAACTACCTTTTTAGCACCATCATCTTTTGCTATTTTTACTGCCTTTTTAACTGCTGAATTTTCCCCAGAAATCACTGTCTGCTGGGGAGTATTATAATTAGCGACTTCACATATTCCTTCTGTTTTTGCACAGACTTCTTTTATCTGTTCACTATTTAGTCCAATAACTGCTGCCATTGTTCCTTTTCCCTCAGGAACTGCTTCATCCATTAATATACCTCTCTGACGTACCAGTTTTAAGCCGTCTTCAAAGCTAAATACTCCTGCAGCACAAAGAGCACTATATTCACCCAAGCTATGGCCAGCCACTGTATCCGGCTTAATCCCTTTTTTTAAAAGAATTCTATTAATAATCATACTTATCGTAAAAATAGCAGGCTGTGTATTACGTGTATTATTTAAAACTTCCTCCGGGCCATTTATACAAATATCCATTAAATCCATACCTAATATATCACCGGCTTTAATCATCATTTCATAAGCCAGGTTAAAATTATCAATTAAGTCTTTTCCCATACCGACATATTGTGAACCCTGTCCTGAAAATAAAAAAGCTTTTTTATAATTCATTAAGTCCTTCCCTCACATCCTCAGCCTGATTTATAATTTCTTCAATAATATCTTTTACAGGTTTAATATCATCAATAAAACCAGCAGCAAGGCCAGCCATTACACTGCCCTCAGCTATATCACCTTCACGAACCGCCAGTCTTAACTTACCCGATCCCAATCTTTCAATCTCCTCAATAGATGCTCCCCTGTCTTCAAGTTTTTGCATATTTCTTGTCAGACTATTTTTTATATTCCGTACCGGGTGGCCGGTTGTTCGCCCTGTTACAACTGCATCTCTATCACTCGCATTAATAATAGCTTGCTTATAATTATCATGAGCGGTACATTCTGTTGAACATACAAATCTAGTACCAATTTGAACACCCTGAGCACCCAGTGCCATAACTGCCAATACACCTCTGCCATCAGCTATACCTCCGGCAGCTATCACCGGGACATCAACTGCATCAACAATCTGCGGTATCAAAGTTATAGTAGTCAATTGACCGATATGTCCTCCAGCCTCATTACCTTCAGCAATAACTCCATCTATACCAAGTCGTGTCATTCTTTTAGCCAGTGCCACTGAAGGAACAACCGGGAAAACTTTTGTTCCAATTTTTTTTAATTTATCAAGATATTTACCGGGATTACCGGCGCCTGTTGTCACAACAGGGACTTTCTCTTCAATAACTAATTCTACAATATCTTCTGCAAAAGGTGAAAGAAGCATAATATTTACACCAAATGGCTTATCTGTTTTTGTTTTTACCTTTTTTATTTCTTCCTTTACAATATCAGCAGGTGCATTACCGGCACCTATTATTCCCAGTCCGCCAGCATCACTAACTGCTGCCGCCAGCTCACCGGTAGCCACCCAGGCCATACCTCCCTGAATAATGGGATAATCGATTCCTAGTATATCTGTTAGTTTATTTTTAAATGCCATATTATTATTCTACCTCATTCCATTCTATTACAGTAGATGCCCAGGTTAAACCTGCACCAAAAGCTACAAGTACAATAATATCACCATTATTGACTAACCCCTTCTCCTTTGCCTCAACTAAAGCTATTGGTACTGATGCACTGGAAGTATTACCATATTGAGGTAAGTTAATATATACTTTATTACTATCCTTAATTCCAAGTCTTTTTGCAGCTGCATCAATTATTCTGGTATTTGCCTGATGTGGTACAAACAAATCAACATCTTCTGGATTGAGGCCAGCCTTTTTAACAACATCTACTGATGACTGTCCCATAGTTTTTACAGCAAATTTAAAAACCTGGTTTCCTTCCATCTTAATAAAATGTTCTTTATCCATAATTGTTCTTTCCGTAGCAGGTTTTCTGGAGCCGCCACCAGGCATATACAGGCTATTTCCACCTGTACCATCTGCTCCCAGGTCAAAAGCCAGCATACCGCCTTTATCTGTTGCTTTTAATACTGCAGCCCCGGCCCCATCACCAAAAAGGACACAGGTACTTCTATCTTCCCAGTCAGTAATCTTTGAAAGTGTCTCTGCCCCAACTACCAGTGCATTATCATAAAAGCCATTTTCAATAAACTGAGCTGCTACACTAAGACCATAGACAAAACCAGAACAACCGGCTTCTATATCAAGTGTAGCTGCATCAAATGCCTGTAATTTATCCTGGAGTATACAGGCAGTAGAGGGAAACATCATATCAGGTGTTACTGTAGCTACAAGAATTAAATCTAAATCTTTAGCAGCTAAATTAGCATCTTCCATTGCTTCATTCACAGCTTCATAAGCAATATCAGATGTAGCAACATCATCTTCAACTATATGCCTTTCCTTAATACCTGTTCTGCTGGTAATCCATTCATCAGTTGTATCTACCATTTTTTCAAGGTCTTTATTAGTTAATACTTTTGGTGGAACATATTTTCCCAGTCCCGCAATTGTTGCTTTTCTTGTCATTTATTATTCACCATCCTTATTTATTTTCTCTTCAATTAAATTAACCACATTCATAGATACAGTTTCTTTTGCTACTTTCACTGCATTGGAGATTGCCACTCTATCTGAACTACCATGGCTAATTATTACTACCCCATTAACACCTAATAAAGGTGCACCACCATATTGCCTGTAATCTGTTTTTTGTTTTAATTCTTTTAAATATGGTTTTAATAATAATGCACCCAGTTTTGCTCTCATATTTTTAGTTAAGGCATTTTTTAATATATCAAACATAAAATTGGCAACACCTTCTGTAGTCTTAAGAACGACATTCCCTACAAATCCATCACATATAACCAGGTCACAACTACCATTAAATATATCTCTTCCTTCCACATTACCTATAAAATTATTAATTCTTTTATCATTTTCAAGCAGTTGATATGATTCTTTAACCAACTTATTACCTTTTTCTTTTTCTTCACCTATACTTAACAGTCCTATCCGGGGATTATCTAAACCAATTAATTTTTCTGCATAAATTTGACCCATAACAGCAAACTGCAGCAAATTCTCAGGGGTGCTGTCAGTATTAGCACCATTATCCATAACTATAGTCTGACCATTGATTGAAGGAAAATTTATTATTATAGAAGGCCTTTTAATACCTTTAATTCTTTTAACATTAAATAAACTACCGGCCATAACTGCACCGGTATTTCCGGCAGATATATAGGCATCTACGTCTTCAGAGCCTACAAGTTTTAATCCTTTAATAATTGACGAATCTTTTTTTCTTCTGACAGCTTTAGCTGGTGATTCAGTCATATCAATAACTTCTGAAGCATGAACTATTTTTAATTTTTTATTATTATAATTATAACTATTTAATTTACTTTTTATTATTTCCTGATCACCGACAAGATAAATAATAATATCATCAAACCTTTTTAAGGCCGATACAGCTCCTGCAATTATCTCTACTGGAGCTTTATCTCCCCCCATAGCATCTATTGCTATTTTCAAAAAATTCACCTCTTTTCTATAAACATTATAAAGTCTCCACTAAAAACCAGTTTATCTCCATGATAGCTATTTACTTTTATTATATACTTACGGCCGTCTCTGGTTTTTACTTCTGCTTTTGCTACAATCTTATCCCCAATATGTACTTTTTGATGAAATTTTAAATCTGCTGTTCCTGTCAGTACACTTTTCGCATCAACTGTAGCAACCGCCAATGAATTAGCCTGTGCAAACAAATAATGCCCTCTTATAATTTTACTTCTCTGTAATGCCATATCTTCAGTTGTTTCCAGAATAGATTCTGCAGATTTATCAAGTTTTAACTTTAACAGTTCTCCTATAACTTCTCCTTCATTAACAGATTTTAATCTGGCATAGGCTGATGCAGCAGACCTGGTTCTTTCTCTTAATTCAGGAATACCAAGCTCCAACCGATCCAATCTAATAGTCTGTATACTTACATTAAATCTATCAGCCAATTCTTTATCAGTAAGTAATGGGTTTTTATTTAAGTTTTCTTTTAGTAATTTCTGCCGCTCTCTTTTAGAATACTTTTTCATAGTTCGCTCCTTTTAGTACCAGGTATTAATATCACCTACTATTATACTTAATTATAAATATAATTTCAAGTATGTAAGAAAAAATATTATTTTCTAGCTAACAAAACAACTATATCCGGAATTATAATAAAAGAAAAAAGCAACCATAATGGTTGCTTTAATTACAATATTTATTCACTCACTA
>JBMCBT010000058.1:0-9498 GCA_048623215.1 Halothermotrichaceae bacterium | reverse complement strand
CTATTTCTTTACTGACAGTTCCGTCTCTATCCATGAAAACGGCAATTTTTGATTTAGGCATCGAGAACCCCTTTCTCCTTCTGGGAATCAGTTTCCATCCAATGTTGATTATATATTTTTAAATTAATTACTGTAAAAACTATGACATAAAATGACACTTTATTGTGACGAAATGTGGTATCAACCATACTATGCACAGCAACTATAGTATTTACTGCAATCATTATCAGCCCCATTGCTGTAATTAAATTCCAATCGTGATTTTTCTGATAATTTTTATATCCTATTATAAACAACTTTATTAGCAGCACCAGAAGAATAACTAATGAAGGAATTCCCTGTTCACTAGCGATATAAAGATAAATATTATGAGGGTGATATTGTGACCTATCACCCGGCACGATGTTAGCTTCCATGACATTATCAATATAATAGTTGAAATTAGAATTGAAATTACCTATACCAACACCCAGCAACGGATTATCTCTAATCATTAATAAGGAAGCATGCCACATAACAACCCTGGTCTTTAGACTTGAGTTATCCTCTATATTCTCAATTTTTTTAAAACGGTCATATAGCTCTTCTGGAACTACAAATACAGACAGCAATATAAATATTATCAGAATTATTGTAATAAACTTGATATTTTTATATTTTATAAAGTACATTATAAACCATATAAAAATACCAATAGCAAAAGCCAATGAAGCTCCGCGAGAATAGCTTGTTACTAAAGCAAAACCTCCCAGACTTAATATTGTAAATAGTATTCTTTTATATATATTGTTTTCCTTATATAAAATATAAGTTAAAAAGAAAATTGTCATTACAGCCGCGAAAGTACCATTACTATTATTATGATTATAAAAATTATCCGTAGTAAAATAGTCAATATATGCTCCATAACTAAAAGCTAATACACCAGAAATTATTAGAGCTTTATAAACTTTCTTTAACTTATCGTAATTTATTAGATCATATGCTATAAAGTAAAACACACTAATTTTTAACAACGGATTAACAAGACTCTTAATACTATAATTTATATCCGCTGCTTTTATTATAGATAGTATACTTAATAAGAAAAACATAAGAATATATTTATTTAAGTCTGTTTTATAATTTATATCTCTAAAAAATATAATTTTTAATAGAAAAATAATAAATAATAGCCCTATTAATATATTAGATAAAGCCGTCGATATAGGAGTAAGAATAATCAATCCAAAAAATAAGAACTCCAGAACTTTATCTGTCCATACAGCTGCTTTTTTCATAAAACTCACCCTTTACTAAAAAAGCGTTTCTCAATTTCTTCGGCTGCTCTTGCAGCCTCATGTAATATAAGCTTTTGATCCCTGGCTTTATATAGATCCTTAAGAAGTACTTCTAATTTTCCATTTTTTAAATAATTATACTCTAGATATTTTATATAACCTTCTTTATTAAGTAATCGAGTCACTTTAAAATAACGCGGTAATTTCTTGTTTTTATGATTTTCCAGCGCAGCTACTAGGACTCTCTCATTACCACTAACAGCTTCAGATATCATAGAGACACTATCTTCTGTGACAATTACAATATCACTTACATTAACCATCATCGGAACAGGATTCTCGTCCCACTCTTCTGCTATTATGAGTAGAGGGCATTGACTTTTATCAGACAGTTTATTTTTAAGCATTTGCTTTATATCTTCAGGGGTTCTAATAGATGTTGTAACCAACAGTGTCCCATTATTTTTTACAACAAACTTTTTGCTCTGTTCAACTAACATTGTGATCATATCCAGTTTCATATCAAAAAAAGAGTTTGATCCTCCTATTAATAAACTGACTACTGGTCTATTTAACTCTTGCAAGTTAAAATCTACAATCTTATTCCATAACACAGTTTGTTTGTTTACAAAATCACTATTAATCCTATTAGGAGCACCAATCGTTTTGAAAATATTACTTTTTTTGGGGGGATTATCATGTTCAGGTACAATTGCTAAATCAAAAGGTGATGTTCCTATAATACTTGGTGTCATACAAACGACTGAGTATGCATCATTAAGTTGACCAAGCAAAATATTAACTACAGCAACCGATGATCCTGCGCTTATAATTATGTCAGGTTTTTTAGAAACTATATCTCTATAATTATCTTTATTTAATAAAATTTTTAATGCCTTATCAGACAGATTTCTGTTAAATGAAATAAATCTATGGAAAAAACCAAACAGTCTCCCACAGAAGTCACTAAATTTTGAACTAAAATTAATAACCACTACATCTATTATAGCATTTTTTACTTGTTCCGCGATTCCCATTGACTGATTAAAATGTCCTGGTCGTCTATCACTAATAATAAGAATATTTTTTTCTTTAATCATTTTTAATCATCCCATTTTATAAATATTTTTCTGCCTTTTTCAAAACATGTTCTACATGAATATCTTCAAGACACTTATGGTGTCCCAATGGGCAGTTGTGTTCTCCACAGGGTCGACAATCCAGATCCTCAACAACTATTACCTGGTGCCCTTTTCCATATGGGTAAAACATTTCTTCATCTGTAGGACCAAAGAGAGCAATTGTGGGTGTTCCAACACTGGCTGTAACATGCAGAGGCCCAGTATCACCAGTAATTAATAGCGAACATCGCTTCGCTAAAGCAGAAAGCTCTTTCAATGAAGTCTTACCTGCTGCTACTATTGGCTCAGTACGCATAATACCTACTATTTCATACACCCTTTCAACATCAACAGTTCCACCAAAAAAAACGACTTTTTTATTATAATCCAATTGTATTATATCAGCTAATTTTGCAAACTTCCTGATTGGCCATTTTTTAGTTCGATAACTACCACCTGTATTAAGTCCCACTAAAATATCCTCTTTTTCTACCCCTTGATCATTTAAAAATTTATCTATACTCTCCTCTGCTTTTTTTTCAACATTTAATTCAAGTCCATAATTATCAATTTCACTTATACCCAGAGAATTAAGGAATTTAAGATAAATATCAACCATATGTGTGTTTTTAGGTGGAATAAACTCTTCATTAAGGAAAATACCGCGCCCCTTACCACCAAAGCCTATTGAGTAATCAGGGTTAATCAACCTCATCAAAAGAGCAGTTCTCCAGTTGCCATGAATATTTAGCCCCAGGTCATATCTATTTTTAGCAACATTTCTTGCAAAATGTATACTTTCCATTGTTTTGTATTTTTTATTATAAGATATAATATTATCCAAATATGGATTACCCTCAAGAATCTCGCTGAAATTAGAATTTACTATAATATCAATCCTGGCATTTGGTACATTGTTGCGTAGGTTTCGAAAAAATGGGGTCGCAAATATTAAGTCTCCTAGATATAGTAAATCAAGAATAATAATTTTTTTTGCCTGTAATAACTTACTATTCACCGTTAATCCCTCCTCAATACTTCTGCTAGCAGATCAACCGTCCTTCTAGAAGCACCTTTATTGTTTTTGATAACCTTCTTAATATGTTCACTATATTCTCGAATTAACTCTGGATTTGCCAGAAACTCTTTTAGCCTATCAATGAGTTCATCTAAATCTTCAACCTGAATAGCAGCATCTTGCTCCATTAGAAGCCGGGTGCTTTCTTTAAAGTTAAACATATGGGGACCAAAAAAGACCAACTTCCCGTGAGCTGCTGGTTCAAGTATATTGTGTCCACCTATTTCTATCAAGCTTCCACCAATAAAAACCAGATCAGCTATACTATATATTTTTGCCAGTTCACCAATGGTATTCAAAATAATAACAGGTTCATCTTCCCTTTGTTCTATTTCTGTACGTAAAACTGTCTTTATTCCTGCCTTACTATAACAGTCTGCTATTTCTGCAGATCTTTTAATATGACGAGGAGCAATTATCATAATTATATCTTTAAATATCTGTCTTAAAGTCGAAAATACCTTTATAAACTGTTCTTCCTCATCTGGGTGAGTACTCCCGACCACCAGAATCGAGTTGGTTTTATCCAGTTTAAATTGTTTATAATAATAATCCTTTTCCTCATTATTTACATTGGAATAATCCTGGTCTAACTTAGTATTCCCGGTGTTATAAACCTTTTCACTGTCAGCTCCTAAACCAATAATGTATTTCGAATCCTGTTCTGATTGCATACAAAAGAGAGCTATTCTTTTGATCATGTCAGACAAATATGGACCAAGATATTTGTACTTTTTAGCACTATTATCACTAATACGTCCATTTACCAATATAACACTGGCACCAATTTTATCTGAAACACAGACAAAATTTGGCCATAACTCTGATTCCATGATTACTACAAGTTCAGGTTTGATTTTATTTAAGACTCTTTTCAATACTGGCGAAAAATCAAGTGGGAAATATATATAGACATCTGCTTCATTAATTATTTTTCTAGCCATACGTTGTCCTGTATCAGTTACAGTGGAAAAAAGAATAGCATACTCTGGATACCGTTGTTTTAATTCTTTAACTACTGAACTGGCGGCCACAGTTTCACCAACTGATACTGAATGGACCCAGATAACAGGTTTACCAGTTAATTTCCTTAATTTTTCAGTTGGTATAAATCCAAATCTCTGCCAGAACCCCTCCCTGTACTTGCCTTTTAGTAGCTTAAATATAAAAGCTGGAAGATAAATTATAAATAATAATATAAAAATAACGTCATATATAAAGTACAAAAAACCAGACCTTTCCTTTATAAAGTATTTGTCCATAATAATTAAGCTTGTTCAATAGTATTTCAATACATCAGCTATCATTATTAACTAATCTCTATTATAGATTTTTTCTAGTAATATTCTTCTTTTATGAATTACTACTCTTCCATCTCTTATGTAGCCAGAACCATTGATCAGGATATTCCCTTATTACACTCTCTGTAAGGGTAGTCAGTTCCTGTAATAACTCTTTCTCTTGCTGTCTGCTAGCATTTTTCTCTATTAGATATGGTGGATAAAATTTTATCTTATGTTTTAGCCATCCTTCTCTGATAATAAAAACAGGCAATATATAAGACCCGGTAGCAGCTGCAAAACGAACTGGCCCTGTAAATGTTGAAGTCTCTCTCCCAAAAAAAATAGTATTCCAGCCATTTTCACCACCATCCTGATCCCCCAGGATATATAATATTTCTCCCTTAAGAAGCCTTTTATATATTTTCCTTAATGATAAGTCTTTAGTAGTTATCTTGGCCCCTATAGAACGACGTATTTCATTAATTTTTTTATTGAAATAGGAATTGCTTTGTTTTGTAACAATTGCAGAAACCGGATGCCCGCGTGAAGCAAAATAAGTACCCAGCCATTCCCAATTGCCAAAATGTGCAGTATATAGAATAATACCATCTTCTGTATCAGAAAGCTTATTAAAATATTCTACCCCTTGAACACTTAGACAATCATTTATTTCATCAATAGTAAATCTCTCCATTAACATTACCTCTATAAGCACCAGTCCAAAATTTATATATACATCCTGCAATAATTCTTCACATTCTTGTTCTGATTTTTCAGGAAAAGCCTTTCTTAAGTTAGTCCTGATAACTTTATTTCTACCGCGAGCAAGATGGTATATAATAATCCCTACTCCCCTGCCAACTTTTTTACAAATTTTCAGAGGTAATATTTTTAATATTGTAATAAAAATAAGAAAGATATTATATAATATTATATTCTTCATAAGTAAAACCCCTTAAAAAATCCGTGCCCTCAGTAAATCCTGGAAATTTAACATACCTGTAGGTTTATTGTCAACTACTACAGGCAGGTCGCTTATCTCTTTTTTTTCCATCAAATTCAAGGCCTCAGTAGCAAGTTTTTCTGGACCAATTCTGTTTGGATTTTTTGTCATTACTTCACTTACTGACTTGTCCATAAAATCCTTTGACCTCTCCAATAATCGTCTGATATCACCATCGGTAATTATACCAATTAGATAACCGTCTTCATCGACAATGGATGTGGAACCCATTTTAGAACTCGTCATGGTAAACAATGCCTCTTTTACACTGGTTTCTTGAGTGACAACAGGATTTTCCCTGCGTATCTCAAGTACATCCTTAACCTTTGTCAGTAATTTACGTCCTAGACTTCCACCTGGATGTAATATAGCAAAATCTTCAACTGTAAAACCCTTCAAACTGGAGAGTGTAAGTGCCATAGCATCTCCGAGAGCCATAATAGCCGTAGTGCTTGCAGTAGGAGCAAGTCCCAGGGGGCAGGCCTCTTCTTCCACAATAGCACAGACTGTAATATCTGCATAACGTGCCAGTGATGACTCTTTGTTTCCAGTAAATGCAACAATACTGGATCCAATTCTACGAACAGAAGGTATTAATCTCAATACTTCTTCAGTTTCGCCACTATTTGATATAGCAATAAAAACATCATCTTCAGTTATCATACCTAAATCACCATGAAGGGCCTCTGCCGAATGTACAAAAAAAGCCGGAGTACCTGTACTTGAAAACGTAGCTGCCATTTTCCTTCCTATTATACCTGACTTACCAATACCGCTAAATATTACTCTTCGTTTGTCTTCACTAATCAATTTGACAACTGATAAAAAACTATCATCTATACTCTTTTTCAAAGCAAGAATAGATTCTGCTTCTACATCAAGAACTCTCCTGGCTTCCTGAATACACTTCTCTGTTAAAGTTTCAGGAATTATCTCATTCATCAAAACTACCTCCCCTTGACAATACAATCTATTGCTAACACTTCACTCAGAATATCTTCTAAATGATCCAGATAAACCATGTTGGGACCATCACTCAGAGCCTCCTCGGGATTATCATGAACCTCCATGAATAAGGCATCCACTCCAGCACCTACAGCAGCCCTGGTCAAATACGGTATATACTCTCTATCCCCTCCAGAAGTCTCTCCCCTGGCACCGGGCCTCTGCACACTATGTGTAGCATCAAAAACAACCGGGAAACCTGTATTCCTCATAATTGGTAAAGAGCTCATGTCAACAACCAGATTGTTGTATCCAAAGCTAGCTCCTCTTTCTGTAAGAAGCACTCTGTCATTTCCACTCTCTACAAGTTTGTTGACCACTTTTTCCATATCCCAGGGAGCAAGAAACTGCCCCTTCTTGACATTGACAACTTTACCAGTCTCGGCAACTGCAACCAGCAGGTCTGTCTGGCGGCATAAGAAAGCGGGAATCTGTAAAACATCAACAACCTGAGCTGCTTTTTCTACCTGGTCAGGCTGATGTATATCTGTAAGTAGAGGTACACCCAATTCTTCTTTAATAGTCTTTAAAATCTCCAGCCCATCGTCTATACCGGGTCCCCTGTATGACTTGATTGATGAACGATTGGCTTTGTCAAAGGAAGCCTTGAAGATATAGGGAATTCCCAGTCGAGACGTAATCTCTTTAATTCTTTTTCCTATCATCAATGATCTATCAAGCCCCTCCAGAACACAGGGCCCAGCAATTAACACAAACGGTTTCCTATTATCACCAAATAAAATGTCTTCATTTAAAACTACTTTTTTAATCTCATTTAACATTTATCTTCCTCCTGTTTGTCAAACTTATCATCAATATCAAATACAATTCTGCTCACCATAGTCTATAGTCCTTATTCCACTGCCTTATTCGAGTTAAAGATACAACAATCTTTTTACTTACTAAGAATTCATATCCATTATCTTCTCCACTTTAATAATATCTTCAGGTACATCGACACCAACAGTATTATATTTTGTTTCAACTACTCTGATTTTATAACCATTTTCCAGTACCCTTAATTGCTCCAGTGACTCACTTTTTTCCAGTAGAGTCTGTTCCAGTTGACTATACTCTATCAAGAACTGCTTATTATAGACATATAACCCTATATGTTTATAATAAATAGCTCCCTCATTTCGGGGATATGGTATTGGATTACGTGAAAAATATATTGCATTGTCATTCTTATCAGTAATTACCTTGACAACATTAGGATTGTTGATATCTTCTTTATCTATTATCTCCTTTTTCAGAGTACTCATAACAATAGTAGGGTCCTCATAAAAAGGCTGGATAGCCTCTTTGACCATCTCCTGATTTAGAAGGGGTTCATCCCCCTGAACATTAACTACTATATCCACATTCATATCGGCTGTAGCCTCGGCAATCCGATCTGTACCTGAAGTAAGTTCAGCAGATGTCATAACAGCTGTACCGCCAAATGCTTGTACTCTTTCCATAATACGCTTATCATCTGTTGCTATAATAACCTCATCTATCTCTTCTATATCCTTAACCCTATTAAATACATGTTCTATCATCGGTTTCCCCTTAATATCAGCCAGTGGTTTTCCGGGGAAACGTGTAGAATCATACCGCGCAGGAATAATAGCTGCAATCTTCATGTTTTACCTCCGTTTTTATCTTATACAATTATCTTAATACATTTATCTTCAAAACTTTTATCATAAGTCTTTATCTTATGCTCTTATCATATGTTTTTATCTAATACTCTTATCTACAGGTAAACTGTCATCAATAAAATTATCTATATTCTCTACATCCATGGCTACCAGCAATTCAGCCAGGTCGGTATCTTTTGTAATTATCGATATAAGATTTTCATCTAGTTTTACTGCATCTTTCTCTGTAGTTACTACTAGATCAACTTTTTCGTTCTTTACTATATTATAGATGTCATACATATCACTCTCAACATATTTATGGTGATCAGAGAATTGCAAGTGCCTGATAACCTCTGTCCCACACTCCAGCAGGCTTTTTTCAAATGAATCTGGGTTTCCTATACCAGAAAAAGCAATGACATATTTATCCTGCAGATGTTCTACTGACTTTAATTCTGTAATATATTCTGAAACATTTTCTGTAATATCCTTTTTCGTAATACCCTTCTTTTTAATTTCATTTCCTGTCATACCCTTTTTTGTCATATCCAAACAGGAAAGCAATCTAACATTTTTACTCCTGTATTCTGCTTTATATATACCAGCTCGAGAATTATAATTTCTCAGGGTTTTGCATATTTGCTTAATTTTCTCCTGGCTGACCCCATTGATTTTGGTAATAACAAACAGGTCTGCTCTGGATAAAGATTTCAAAGGTTCACGTAATAAACCCCTAGGGAGTAAATGACGGTATCCAAAAGGATTTGTAGCATCAATCAAGACTATATCTTTATCTCTATCCAACTGCCAGTGCTGAAATGCATCATCAAGCAAAATCAAATCTGGATTGAATTCACGGACTGCTAATTTCCCGGCGGCATAACGGTCCGAACCAATAACAACCGGGACATCAGGCAGCAACTTACTCAACATCAGAGCTTCGTCCCCGGCGTCTTCTATATCAAGTAATCTCTTTCTTCCATTAGACACTATCCGGGGGTAAAAATCACTTGATTTGTATCCTCTACTTACTATAACAATTTTTAGACCTCTTTTTTTATACTCCTCAGCTAATAATTTTACTATCGGGGTTTTCCCTG
>JBMCBT010000057.1:0-9975 GCA_048623215.1 Halothermotrichaceae bacterium | reverse complement strand
TCAAGACAGTGTATCTTTCGGTGGAGAATATAGTGTAGACTTCGAAAATGTTGCTATCGATCCTGATGTTAATGCTACATTTAGCCCATTCTCTTATTCAGCTGACGATGATGTTCTTTCTACATCAAAAAAATTCCAACACACATTAGATCTTGATGTAGATGTTAATAAAGATCCATTGGCAGCTTCACTTGACCTGTCTCTTACAAAAGAAGGTTTAGGTTTTGGCGACAGCAATGGCTTTGACCTGGAATCATTAGAAGGTACACTGACAGGTCCTGAATTCACAGCTACTATCAAAGAAGGTATTGAAAAAGGATTCAGACCATATCTATTTGATGGCGAATATAATGATGATGATGAATGGCAAAATGAAGTGGTTGACGGTGTACTTGTAGAAGCTGGAGAAAACACCTATTTACTACATGGTGTAGATTTTGACGATGATATTACTGGTGATGGAGAAAATGATCATGGTTATGCATTTGGTGCACATGATAAAGTTAATGCATTAGGTGGATTCGATATGTACTATGGTTTAGAAAACACATTTGGTGAGACTTCATTTACAGAAACTGATGATGAAATTGATTTAGCTACTGTAGTAGGTGCTAAGAAGACATTTGATGTTAGTGATTTCTCTATCACTCCTGAAGTTGCTGTAAGTGATCTGGATGTAGGAGATTATTACTTTACAGTTAATGCTGAAGGCGAATTAAGTCTTGTTAAAGTTACCTTTAATGCTAAAAGTATAGATCCTAACTTTGAACCAATTATGTTTAACACAGAAGCTTTTTCATGGCAAAAAGGATTTGACGTGAAAGGTGAAATGACTTTAGCTGAAAAATTTGACCTTGCTGCTTACTATGAAAGTTATAACACTACTGATTATGGTTTTGACTATGTTGACGATGCTGCTGTTCCATTTACAGAACTTACCGCTAAAGTTACAGAAGATAATGCTTTTGACTTAAGTGGAGTTGATGTATTCGGTGATGCTGCATATAGAAATTACAATGATATTGATGATGCTGTAAGTAAAGTATTTAACCTGACAGCTAAAAAATCAGTAAGTGATTTTGATCTTACTGGTAAATTAGAATGGGAAGAAACTGATTCTGAATTCTTAGTACAAGATGGTGAAGATGATACTACAGAAATTGACAAGTTCGATAAGAGCTTAGATGTTAAATATACTGGTATGGAAGATTTAACAGCAGGTGCTTTCTACAAAATCGATCAAGATAACGAAATTGTAGAACACAAGTATAATGCTGAGTATACTAAAGACATCTTTGTTGCTGGTGCTGAAATCATGGTAGAAGCTGAAGAGCAAAAACTGTATGCAACAGCTAATGCTGACAAAGAAGAATCATACAGCTATTTTGATACAGACTTCACACCATATGCTGAATTTACAACCTGGTTAGAAGCAGAAACCACTAATCTTTTAGCTGGTTTAGAAGCTGAAAGAACACTTAGTGAGTATGCTACAGCTGATGGTGGCTATGAATTTGGCGATAATGAACAAGATGAAAGTGGCGACGACAATGCTTATTATGGTAACGGTTCTTATAACAGATACTGGGCAGGAGTTTCATATTCCATCACTGATGATGTAGAAGCTACTGCTGATGCTGAACACATTAACTTTAATGGCGACGAAGGTATTACCGACTATGAAGCCGAAAAAGTTACTGCTGGTGTAAGTGTTGCATTTTAACACAAACACTAATTAAGTAATAAAAATACCTCCGGGATTTTATCCCGGGGGTTTTTTTATGCTAAATTATTTTTCTTTAGGTCAGTAATTTATATTTTTCAGGAAAAATAAATTTGCTTTATATTTATTATAATTTTTCGTATAATGTTATTTGCGATTTTTATAAAATTAGGAATATATATCTATTTATATTTTAAAGGATTATTTATATTTCTATCGAATATAATATATAGGGAATAATATAATTATAAAAAGAAAGGAGGCGTAGGTTGTGAGAAAATATATGCTGATATTAGTAGTTATTTTGTGTGTTTTATTAATTAATAATATATTGGTTTTATCGGCAGAGATAAGTTTAGATAATAGTTCTCAAATATATTATGATACATATAATGCATATGATTTAATAGATTACAACTTACGTTTGCCGAACAGAGATAATAGTCAAATATCAAGGGTTAATAGAAAGGAAACGGAAAAAATAACATCTCTTTATAACGAAGGCCTTATTCTGGATGATAGTGATTTTAACCTATATAATAGCTTAGATTATAACAGGGAAATAATACTGGAAGATATAAATCAGGGAAAGAAGACACAGTTAGAACCACTGCCGGGATTATTACTGGAAGCGGACTACCAAGAGGGACAAAAAGAGTTGAGCCTGGATGAAATGGCAAATATTAGCCTAAAATACCTAATGGATAATAGAACTACCCTTAGGGCTGAGTATGATCTTAATAATAAAGAGTCTAGTAGTGAAAGAGATATAAACAATAGCAGTGAGACTGATATAATTGAAGATGAACAGGAAAAAGAAATAGAGAATACAAATTCCAGGGATACAGGAAAAAAAAATGCTGTTGGAATAACCTATCAAACTACAGATGAATTAGCACTATCAGCTGATTTTGTTGATGATGATATTCTTAATGACGATGGGTTCGGCACTATGTTAGGTATTGAATATAATAATAATTTTGGTCAACTGAGATACCATTACCTGATAGAACATGGAAGTGAAAGGACGACAGAGAGTGGAGTTGAACTGGGCTTTAAGGATATAGGTACATTTAATGCTTCTTATAAAACTGGTGATAGAATTATTTCAGAAGAAAAGTTGTTTGAATCTATCTGGGATTTTGGAGTTGATTTAAATCTCAATGATATTTCATCTTTATCTATAGATTACCAATTAAAAGATGGAGAATTAGAAGATATTATTAAGGATAAAGAATCAAATATAAAAGCACAATTGGAAATACAATTTTAATAAATCAGGAGGAATTTAATATATGGATAGGATCCAGAAAGGAGTAATTATTTGGGTTTTACTTTTACTTATATTTTTGGTAGTTATAGTCTCAGCTGAAAGTCTATCTTCTATGGAAAGTATTAATAAAGTAGAAAAAATGATTTATGGTACCCCGCTGAAGGATAAACCACTAATTGAACGTATAGAAAAAGTTGAACATTTATTATTTGAAAGTAGTGGTAAAGGTTCTTTAACTAAGAGAGTTGAGCGGATTAACAGCTATATTATCACTCAAAATAAATCTTTAGTTTTATTATTAAATATTAATGAACTGATACTTTATAATCAAATAAAAGATAATAGTATTTTAGAACGACTTAATAGTATTGAAAATGACCTTTTTGGAGAAAAAAGGCAGGGCCCTATTGTTCAGAGAATTGAAAAAGCAAGTAATTTAATACAGTCTTCAGAAGAAAATATTATAAAAAAAGTGACAGTACCTGCTGGTAGTGAATTTAAAGTAAGACTTGTCAATGAACTGGATAGCTCCAGAGTAAAAAAGGGGCAGATGGCTGAGTTTGAGATTGTAGCAGATGTAAATATAGATAAGGCTATGGTTATACCGGCGGGAACCAGGGGAACAATAGAAATCGGAAGTGTGGAGAAAGCTGGTAAGTTTGGTAAAAATGCAGATATCCATTTTAAAAAAGGTATAATTCGTGCTATCGATGGACAAAATATAAATATACAATTATTGACAGAAGAAGATGAAGATTTCTCAAGGGAAACAGCAGCTGGGTTAAGTATACTGGGAGCGGTGACAGTAAGTCATCCGGTTGGATTGATTGCAGGATATTTTTATGAAGGAAATGATATAAAAATCCCGGAAGGAACCATAATAAAGATGCAGACTGTAAAAGAGGAAGAAATAGATGGATATAACAAAGATTTTTGATTACCCATTTTGCTGAAGTGAAATGGGTTTCTTTTTGTTCCAATAATTACTTAAAGGTATAATCTGCTTTTACAAGAATAAATTATTTAAAGAATAAAAAGACAACAGCTTTTTTGTAATACTTTCTGGAAGGTGAATATTCTTGAAAAAAAACACTATTAAAATACTAATTTTATTGGGAATACTTTTAATTCCCTATGTAGTTAATGGAGAAAATAATATAGAGAACAAATATTACTCCCTTTCTGCCAGTGACAGTATGGTTCTTGATAATAAGCAGCAAAAAATACGTGCTGAAGGAAATATAGTATTTAAAACCAGTGATATAACTTTAGAGTCTACAAAACTGGAAGTTGATATAGAAAAAAATCTAATATATGCAAGTGGAGATAAGATTACGTTAACAGGTGAAGAGCAGGTTTTAACTGGAACTTATCTGGAATATAACTATAAAGAAAATACAGGTACTTTTCATACTGCTTATGGTAGTAGTGGTGATATTAACTTTAAAGGTGCCAGTATAGAAATAATAAATAGTGAAAAAACAGATTATGAAGCTAAAAATGTAATGCTTACTACCTGTCAGTTAACAGATGAACCGCATTACCATTTAGCTGCTGATAGTATTATAATGTATGAAGACAAAAAAATAGTAGCCACTAATGTAAAAGTATATCTGGGTAAAAACCCTATATTATATCTACCCAGTTATGTTATCAATATTGAGGATGAAGAAGAAGGAAAAGGTAAATTTACTAGTTCTTTTCCTGTACCAGAGATTGGCTATAATTCAGAAGATGGTATTAATCTTGAACTAGATTATGGTTATCAGTGGGGTGAAAGGTTTGAAGGTGATTTATACAGCAGGATTGAGCAGACAGGGGGAAAAGAAGTTAGCCTTGATAATAAGTATAGACTAAATGAAAACTTTGATTTAATAAATTCTATTATATATAAAAAAGATGATGAACAGGAAAAAGGTATTATAAAAGGTGGTTTTAACTATAATAACGATGATTTAAATATAGAGACAACACTTGATAGAGACTTTTTAGAAGGAAAATATGGTTTAAGCAATATAATAGCACTGAAAAAGTCTGACTTAAATTTTAAAACAGAATTTAATTATGATTTTTCCAGTGAAAGAAGAGAAGAAAAAATATATATGGATTATACTCCAGCTGATAATTATAAGTTTAAGTTTAATCAGAAATATATAAATGAAGGCCTGGATAAACAATTATACAGTTTAAACAACAATAATAAACTAGCTGATATAGAACTTGTTTATAAAAAAGGATATGAGGTTGATTACAGCCCTTATTTGATAGTTGATACAGCTTCTGGTAAATTTAGCACCATTGATTATGATATGTCATTTGGCCTGGGTAATGTAGAAAATGAGAATATAACTGTTAATAAGCTGAAATATAATCTAAAAGCTGAAAAAAATATTGAAATGAGTGACAGCTTTAAAATTGGATTATCCGGTAACTATACTAATAACACATATTATGAAAAAGATACAAAAACATATAATCTATATCAGGCTAAAGTAAGTGGTAAACACGAATATGATATAAATCAAGATTTAGCTATAAATACAGGTATTACCTATCATTTAGTTGATACGTCAGGTGACCCATTATTACCATCTGATAAGGTTGAGCGGGAGCAATATCTTAGCCCGGCACTCAGTATAGATTATTATGACAGGGAAGAACTGGCCGGCTGGACACTTACTGCAGACGGAAAGTATCAATTGGAGGATAAAGACTGGAAAAGTGTTGAAATATCCGCTAAGCGGAAATATGATTGTTATAATTACTCATTGAGTTATGATATTGTAGATAATAGCTTAGGATTTGGTATTGAGTTTTAGAATATTAATTTCAGCTGAAAAAATAAAAAACATAGTGAATTTAAACGTTTGCTTGACATCATAAAGGCATTTCCATTTCACAGTGGGAATGTTTTTTTATATTGTACAAAAAAATATAATTTGAAAGAAGGAAAAAGTGTTAAATTATATAAATAAAAATATATAAGTAAAAAAATGGAAAAAGGAGGTGGTTAAATTGAAAAAAGTTAAACAAATTGTAATTTTAATGGTTATTAGTATCTTAATCTTATTATCAGTTCCAATTTATGCTGTAGAGTATAAACCTGAACTAAGCGGCAATTATGAAAATGGTGAAAGGGTTTATGAAGATGTAAGTTTACTTGATGATGATAGTATAGAAACAAAAATAGATAAAATATATTATTTTAATAATATCTGGTTGAAATATAGACAGAAATTATCCCCTTCTGATTATTATTATATTAAAGCTACATTTTATGATAAAGATTATAAAGAATCTGATGAAAATGATTATAAAAAAATAGAGCTTGAGGGTAATTATACCTTTAAAATAAATGAGAAGTTAAAAAGTAAATTAGTTTTATCCCATAAAAACATGGATTATTTTAAAAAACCTGAAAGCAAATATAAACAAATAGGAGTTGACTGTAAGCTTACTTATGACCATAATGAGTACAATCAATATATAGCTGCATATAATAAAGACTGGAAAAACTATCCTCATGATGAAACTGAAAATAAACGTACGGATTTAGTATCTTTAGACTGGAAACATGATGTTAATGAAAACCTGAAGATAAATACCGGATTTGATTATAAACAGGAGTTGTTTAAAGTAGAATGTGGCAAAACAAATAAGTATCAAAAAAGATTGAATATTGGATTTAAATTAAAATTATAGCTTAATTTAGTATAAAGTGCCTATTCTTAATAAAATATTTACATAAATCTGCAGGAAAATTATATGCTATGTAGAATATATATAATAAATTAAATAAAAAATATTTTTTAAAAAAATTAGGAGGTTTTAGAGTTGAAAAAAATTATTGGTTTAATGGTATTAGCTATGTTAGTGATTGGTACTGTTGGTGCGGCTGCAGCCGAAGATTTTGATGTTGTTGGTGGGTTTACATATAATACTTTTAATCTTAGTGTAACACAGGATGGAGAAACTATTATAGAAAGTGATGATGTTGAAGATGACTTGCAAAGCGGTATGGGCTTCTTTATTGGTGGTAGATACTGGGTTAAAGATGATATTGCAGTAGGTATTGGTTATGATACTGCTTCCAGTAATGATGAAGAAGAACAAACATATGAAGGAATAACAGGAGATTATGAAAGAGATATAAGTCTTAGTGGACCTTATGCAGAAGTAGTTTACTCACTTAATGAGTCAATTAATTTAAACGCAGCTGTTGCTTCATATTCATATGATTTGAAAGTCAAATTTGCAGATTTTGATAGAGAAACTGTTGAGAAAGGTAGTGGATTAGGCTTTATTATTGGTGGAGAATTAGACTATTCTATAAATGAAGACTTTGCTGTTGTTGGTGGCGTTAATTATAGAATGGCTGATTTAGGTGTAGATGAATCTCAGAGTACAGAGACTGGTGAATTAGTAGATGTTTCAGATGAAAAAGTCAAAATTGACATGAGCGGTATGCGTGCAAATATTGGTGTTAGCTACAGCTTCTAAAGTAATCTAAACTAATGAAATTAAGATATAGTAACCCCCGGGGTTTAACCCCGGGGGTTTTTTCTCCGATAATGTTTCTTCCACTGTATCTGCGGATAATTGTTTTATATATGAAAGAGATGTATTTTTTGATAATGAAGTATTTTATATAAAAAATATGTTAAGTGATAATGTATTTGCTGATTATATAGATAATAAGGATGCTAATTTGTTTTATACAGATAATGAAAAATGGTTATACAAATTAGACGATATCGGTTTACACCTGGGCTATTTTCAGGGTGTAGATGAAAAAATTATTGCAAATAAGGAACTGATTTATTTAATAAATAGTGATGAAGTTAATACTGATATACATGATATTAATATTCAAAGGATTAAACAGGAATATCAGGGATTTATGGTTAAAAAGGATATTTACTCCAGTGATAAATTTGGTTTTGAAATTACAGGTAAATTAGTAAATGGACAAAATATAGATATGAGATATTATCAGGGTATGATGTCAATTGCAAATACAGAGTTAGTTTTTAAAGGTAAAAACCAGGAGATATACAGCAGTATTGCCGAACAGACAACTATGCATGATGTAGATTTTCACAGTAGAGGTTATAGTTTGGGGTGTAATATGGATTACAGGATAAATGAGGACCTGAAATTAAGTTTTAATGGAGAAAATATAATTAGCCAGATAAATTGGTATGATGTTTATGTTATGAATGGTACTTTTAATTCTGATAATATTATTGTCAATGATGATGGTTATTTAGAATATAGCTCTTTTATAAAGCCTCTACTGCTATCAAAGCAGTAGAGGCTTTAATTAATAAAAGAGTTAATTATTTATTTGAATATCAACTACATTACTGGTTAGTTTTTGGCCATTGTTTGTAACTACTTCTGCATACAATTTATAGTTCCCATTATGCAGATAGGCACTATCAGAAGGATTAATAAGCTCAGCATAGAGCAGATATTCATCTGGAGATAGATGCATTGAGTTCATGGCATCTATATACCCTTTTTCTTCAGATAAACGCCAGACTTCACGGTTATAGCGTTTTAAAACCAGGTCATATCTTTTGCCTGATGTATATCTTAAATTAATCTGCTGATTTGAGCGGTTTTTCATCAGAATTGATACAGCCATTGAGTCATGACGCTTATAGTTTTTGTTATCTGTTTTTATAACCAGTTCCAGGTTATTATTTTGATAATTATCTATGTATTTATAGATAATATAGGTATTGCCCTGAATTTCAATATGTATATCGAAATTGTCTGAAAAGACTTTTTGTGGAAGATACAGTTTGCCGCCACTGGTAATAATATAACGATCACTTGTAAAGTGATTGCTGCCGAAATTACCCTGTACCTTTTCACCACTCAAGTTCCAGTTCAGCTGTATATTGAGAACGTCAGCTACTTTATCAATTGGTATAAAATCATCCTGTTCAATAGTAACTGATTTTGGAGGTTTTAGATTAAAACTCCCCATACTTTTCTTAACTGTGTTGTCACCATCGGTTTTTATTTTGATACTTTGAGCAGCATTTTTGCTGCTATCTTCTTCATCAGCCAGTACACCGACAGCTATGGTAAAAATCATAACAATACTTAAAAATATTATTAATTTTTTTCTCATATTAATCTCTCCTTTTTTATAAATTTTTAACAATACTTTATTTTAATATATTATAATCCCGGTGATGGGGTGAAATTAATTTGTAATTTGAATATTTTTATTGGAGAAAGTTGTATTACTATCTTTTGGTGTAAGATATAGGCCAATATTCGGTTTGGTTTCTCCCTGTTCCAGTTTTATAGTACGGTTATTGTCTTCAAAACTGTCATCAAAAAGGTCACCATCATTAATAGTACCGCTGTTATCACTATCAACCCAGCCGACAATAACAATATCTTTATCGGTCAATCCCCTTCTAATATGATAATCACCATATTTATTGGGATTTGTTTTTTCACTTACTACATTATAAGTAATGTCATTTCCATCTTCAATTCTTTCAGCGGCAAAAGTCTGTACACTGTCATAGTCATTATTATCTGCATTTGCATCCAGGGCATTAGCTGTATCCAGCAGCTGATAGCCGCCATCAATCCAGTCTGCAGTATTGACCAGCCTATCTTTTATTTCCTCTGGACTCAATCGCCCATACTTACTCATAATTAGGGCAGCAGCTCCTGATACCTGTGGTGCAGCCATTGACGTTCCTGACATGTATATGTAATCATATTCATCTGTAGCAACATTATTAAATTTATGAGTACTAAATATGTCGTTTCCTGGAGCTACAAGGTCTAATCTGGGGCCGTAGTTGGAAAAAGATGCAAGTTTATTATCATAATTAGTGGCACCGACAGCAATAGTGTATTGTGAGCGGGCCGGGTAGTAAACATAATCCAAACTAGCATTTCCGGCAGCTGCTACAACTGTTACCCCATTATTATAGGCATATTC
>JBMCBT010000056.1:0-10622 GCA_048623215.1 Halothermotrichaceae bacterium | reverse complement strand
TTTTGCACCTCCTAACGATGGTAAATAGCCTTAACCGGATCTTTCCTGGCAGCCCAATATGCCGGGATAATACTGGATAACAACGATACAATAACTCCAAAGCTAAATACCATCACAAAAGCCTTCATATTCCAAACTCCATAGAGTTTACCAAGAATCGGCACCCCAAATGAAGCCATATCCATACCCATAAGAGCACCAAAATCTATACCATATATTGCAAGAAGCCAGACTCCTATAATTCCCATAATTACTCCCATAATTCCACCAAGAATACCGATCCCGGTTGATTCCAGGACAAAAGTATAGATGATTTCTTTTTCTTTTAGACCCATGGCTTTCATCATTCCGATCTCTTTCATCCTCTCTAAAGCAGCAAGAATAACTGTATTAATAATAGCAATTGCCGCAATTAGTAATATAATTGCCATTATCAGCTGATTACCCACCTGTTTTGCACCAGCAACTGAAACAGCTTCCAGCTCCTCCCAGGAATAAGCAGCTAAATCACTATTTATTTTATCTAACTTACTTTCCAACTGGCCGGCTACTGCAGCAGCTGTATCCATATTTTCTAACCTAATTATCACCTTGCTTACTTTATCATCAATATTTAATGAATTCTGTACAATATCTAATGGTAAATAAACAAAATTACGGTTAACATTGGGATTACCTGTATGCACTAACCCGGTCACCTCTACATCAATAGTATTAAATGTTTCATTTTTATCTTTAACCAGTAGTGTTATGTAATCACCTTTTTTTAGTTTCATAAGCTCAGCCAGTCGCTTGCCCATTACAGCCTTATATTCTCCCATGGAAAACATTTTTCCTTCAACAAATTGATCTTCCAGTGGAAATACATCTATAAATTTTTCGGGATTAATTCCCTTACCAGCTACCGGCAGTTCATTAGTCCCATTATTTAGCCGGGCCGAAAATGTTAACTCTGGTGAAACAGCCTGATAACCTTCTGTATCTACTACTACTGACATAACTTGCTCATCAACTGTTAATAAATCATCCAGGGGCAGTTCATCTTTTTCCTCCCAGTAATCCTGTTTTACTACCTGAAGATGTCCGGCTTCATAATCAATAATAGTCTGATAAGACATCTGTGTCATTCCACCAATCATAGAATCCATGAGAATATAAAAGAATATTGCAAAGGCTATAATATAAGCCGTAATAAGAGTACGGTTTTTATGCCTTACTAAATTTTTAAATGCCAGTTTTGTCAGAAACATCTTTTACTTCCTCCTTTTATCTTCGGAGATTAGCCCATCTCGTATTTCCAGCATCCGGTGAGCATAGTCCATCACCAGAGGATCATGTGTAGAGAAGACAAAAGTAGTTCCTAATTCTTCATTCATTTTAACCATAACTTCCAGAACCTCTTTACTGGTTTTTGAATCCAGATTAGCAGAAGGTTCATCAGCCAGTACCAGCTTCGGTTCTTTGACCAGAGCCCTGGCTATAGCTACCCGCTGTTTCTGCCCTCCGGACAACTCGTTTGGTCTTCTATTTTCCAGACCATCAAGACCAACAGCAGCCAGTATTTTCAAAACTCGCTCCTTCAATTCAGTTTTACTATATTTTCCAACTAACCTGATAGCAAATTCAACATTTTCATAAGCAGTCAAGACTGGTATTAAATTATAACTTTGAAAGACAAAACCAATATTATGTCTTCTCAGCATTGCCAGTTCTTTTTTGCTCAATTTAGAAAGTTCCCTATCATTGAAAAGTATTGTACCTTCTGTCGGTTTATCCAGACAACCAATCATATTCAACAGAGTAGTCTTGCCTGAACCAGAAGGTCCAAAGATAGTAGTGAATTCACCCCTATTTACATTCAAGTCAATTCCTCTCAAGGCAGGAACATCTATCTTTCCCTGCTGATAAATCTTCTTGACACCCTTTAACTCCAGTAAAGCCATTTTATAACCTCCCCAGATTATTTAGAAATTTATAGATTCTTTATCCAGCCTGTATGCTTTTCAAAAATCTTTTCTATGTTTAGCTATCTGACTTATTTTCAATACCACTTTTTATAAAAGAAATCATTTTATCAATTTGATCCATCTCATTTTCAATTTTATCAGGGTCTATTTTATTATCTTTATAAATAATATCTACCAGTGAGTAATTAAGGTTTGTAAGTAAACGCGATATTAAATCAACATCAATTGTTGGATCCAATTCACCTCTGGCTACCCGTTCTTTTAATAATTGTTTAAAAAAATTGGAACTCTTATTTTTATTTTCACCCCATATCTCCCGCTGTAGTTCTTTATTGTTTAAAAAAATATTTCCAATCGAAACCAGACGAGGGTTTTCCTTTGCAAATTTTATCCCACTTAAATACATTTCGTGAAGCAGTTGAAAAAAATCATAACTTTCTTTATCTGCCATCATATCATGATTTATATATTCCAGTTTTTTGTTGACAGCCTGTTCTATTATATATTTAAAAAGGTCTTTTTTGTTATCAAAGTATTGATAAAAACTACCACTGGCGATACCGGCCTTATCAACTATTGCTGTAATACGTGATTTGTGGTATGAGTTGTTAGAAAATTCATCCAGTGCAGCTTCAATTATTCTTTCCTGTTTTTTTTCAGATAAATTAAAAAATGTTTCCTTTGGCAAAAATATCACTCCTTCCTATCTTATCATACTATACAATATATAATTTGCATGAATGTGAATTCATCTTCACATGAATCTATATTCATATTGTAGCATAAAAAAATATTCCAGTCAATATCAATTATTTTACTTCTAAGCTGTAATCACGGTTTTCAACAAATTTACCTAAGCAGATAGAACTTATAATTATAAGTGGTAAAGAAGTTACCAGTCTAATAATACTGAACTTAACTCCCAAAAAAGTTGCTTCGAAAAGTGTCATTGGTATTCTGGCCAGAGCTGCTGCTCCTATATATGTAAAAATAATGCTAAACTTTGCTCCTTTCTGGTAAAGTGAATATGCTACAGGAAATGCTACATAAGTTCCACCTACAGTTGTACTGGCCAGAATAACTGCCCAGATAAACCCTTTAATCCCTGAATCTTTTCCAAAATGTTTTTCTATTGTTTCTTTTTTAACCCATACCTCAAATAATCCAATTAAAATAAAAGCTGCTGGTAGAATTTTTAACATACTTATAGTAAAATCAAGAAAATTATCTTTAATTAATAAACCTGGCTCAAATTGAAATAAATATGATATCAAGATAAATCCTATAAAAAGAGTAAATATAGTTAAATTTATATGCTTATTACCCATTTAAACTACCTCCCCATATATTAATCCAACAACTAATGTAATAATAACAGCAATGACAAAACTAATTATATTTCTTAAAATTGTTATCTTTTTACCAAGGTATTCTTTTTCCACTGGATAAGTTAAAATTCCTACCATCATCAAAGTAGTAGTAAAAGCAGCTATATTCATATAACTAACACCTTTCTCAAGTAAGATACCCCCCAGAGGAAAAGCTATAAAACCCGGCATCATTGTAATTGAACCAAACGTAAGCCCAGCCAACATACCGTAGTCTGAACTTTTACCTAAATAACTAACAATTAGTCTATCTGGAATAAAATAAAGAATGATAGATACTAATATCAGCATCTTTATAAATGCCGGTAAAATACGGGTTACTTTTTTATAAGCAACTTTTAATGCTTTCTTAGTTTTTTTTGTATCTACAATTATTGAAATTATTAATGATAGGCCTGTTACAATATAAATAACATTCATATTATATGTCCCTTCCTTACTTAATAATACTTTTCACAGTCATTAAATACACCAAATCTTCTTTTTACAACATTATAATGTTCCATTATTTCAGTGAATTTCCTAAAATATTATCTATCTGCTATCAATTCAGCTGCTGCTAGAGCTGTGACAGGTATCGATATTATCAGGCCAATACTACCGGCTAAACCTCTAACTACTTCTGTGGCAATTAAATCCATATTTATTATCCTCAGCCAATTTATGTCAAAACGCATTAAAGCCAATAATAAATGGATGGAACCACCAACATATGCTAAAATTAATGTATTGGACATTGTGCCCATTATATCTCGACCTACATTAAAAGCTGAAACCATCAAGTCTTTAGAATCTATTAGAGGATTAGCCTCTTTAATCTGAACAGCACTTGAAGCTATAGACATAGCAACATCAGTTATTGCTCCCAGAGAACCAATAATTATTCCTGCAAACAAAAGCCCCCTGATATCAATATCAAAATCTCCTGTTAATAACATTTGTGCTTCATTACTGCCAAACCCGGTCAAATGTGATATTTCTCCAATAAAATAAGCTAAAGCACCTGCCACTAATACTCCAACACCTGTACCAATTATAGCAGCTAATGTTTTATAATTAAATCCTCCAATCACAACTAAAATAAATACAATAATTATTACAGCAGATAAAACTGCTACCGGTATTGGAGAATAACCCATTAGTAATAAGGGAAACATTACTTTCCATATAATTAAAGCAGTAAAAACAAGAGAAACTAAAGTCTTAACCCCTTTTATCCATCCTATTCCCACCAACAAAAGAGCAAATCCTATTACAAGATATAATAATCCCCGATCCCTGGCAACATCCTGTAGTTCAAACTGAACCCCTTCTTCAGTTTGAAAGGCAACAATTATTACCTGCATCCCTTTTTCTAATAAAGCATTTAAATGTTCCCGCCCTTTAACATATACATTACTTAATGTTACAATTTTACCTTTATGGGGACCAGTTGTTATTTTTGCCTCTAACTCCTGCTCAATACTCTCCCTATTATATTCATCTCCTTCTATATTATTAACTGATAAAATTTCCCCGCGGTAATACTCCTCGTCTGGCTGAGACATTACCGGGAGTGTAAAGATGACCATTATCATTATACTTAAGATAATCAATAGAGTATTATGTAAACATTTGTTTTTCATGGTACACTTGACATTATCCTGTATATTTGCCTTTTGATTATAATTCATTATCCTTATCATTCCCTTTTTCTTTATTTACAAATTACAAAACTGGGTCATTAAATATTAGTATATTACAGTGTTTTTATAATTGTCAAGTTTTTCACAATTGCTCGATAACCTTAATTGGATAAACTGCATAATAATTCCTCGGGCTTTTTAAATAAAAAAGGTAGCAAAAGCTACCCTGAAAAATTAATATGTTCGAAAATAATATTCTTATTTTATAATGTGTATATATAATCATTGAATAGTGTTATATATTAGCGGAATTTTTATATTTTTATAATCCAGTTTATCTTTAGTTATAACAATATTGAATTCCTTTTTACTTATTTTAAGATTCCCGGGAAGAGATTCTTCAATTACTTTTAACTTATGTTCTCCCAGAGGAATATTTTCCAGATAAAACATACCTTTCTTATCAGTATATACAGTTCTCATATCATCAAGTTCCACCCCTACTAACTGTAGTGGTTCATCATTTTCATCTATTTTTCCATTGTTATTGTTATCTATAAATAAGTGGCCAGAAATAGTTCCATTCATTGTAAGACCAAAATTAGCTTCTATATTTTCATTTTCTCTAACCTTAATATATTGTTTTTCTGTAACTATATTATAATCTGCATCCAGTTTATCCAGATCCAGGCCAAGTTGATAAGTTTCCGGCCAGACATAATTAAATCTATAAAATCCATCTTCATTTGTTGTTGTACACCTTCCATCAAGAGACATACTAATACCTGCAATTGCAGTTTCCTCTGGGTCATATTTTTCATTACCATTTTCATCAAGATAGACTTTCCCAGTTACCAGAGATTCATGTTCACCATCATTATACCGCTGTCCCTGGAATATGGATTCCCCAAAAGCTAACGCTTGATCCAGGGAAAGGGCAATTCTATATTCTGGCTCATTTGTATACAATGTATTATAAAACCTTTCCATTTCCAGGTTAACTCCCATATCATTATCAAAATATTTTTTAAGATTCAAATGTGCTTCCCATTGTGGTTCTTTACGATTCTGATATGGTGAGATATATCCTAAATTAAGAGAAGCTTTACCCTCATCTTCTTCGAAAAAATAATTATATTGTATATCTCCGCTTAAATATGAATCATTGTCGGTTAAATTTGTAAATGTTAAACCGGAATATAAATACTGGCTGGTATTAAAATAGTGCTGTATATTTGCAAAGAACTCATTTTTATTAATAGATAAACCATGCTTTTCTAGATTATCCCCGCTTACATTATCGCCAAGAGTAACTGCGGTATTGCTCTGCGGATACCATTTTAAATAACTTCCGAAATTTGTGCTTCCACTATCTACGATTTTTTTAGAATAAATAGATGTTAAATCAAGATTACTATTTAAATACATATCATCTGCAATTTTAGAGTGTAAATCTCCATTGAATATATATCCTGTATAATTAAAGGGCTCCTCTGAATTAGTAAACTCAATATCATCTTTAAATAAATCTAATTTTAAATCCACATCAAAATTTATGGGATTATATTTACTATTTATAGTAATTTCTTTTCGCTTTGTTTTCTTATAACCCGAATCTGAGTCATCAATTATTTTTTCATCCTTTTCATATGCTTTCCCGGTAACTGCAATACTACCGATATCATCAATAAGATAATTTACAGTAACTTCTCCACCAGTTTTACCGGTTTTTTCTTTAAGAAAACTATTGCTTTTCTCAAATTCTGTGCTTACAGTCCATTTTTCATCTACTTCCCATAAAGCAGTAATATTTTTAGTGGTACCTGCTTTCTTTTGAAGTACTAATGCTGTCTGTTCCGGTATATAGTTATATAATAATTCAATATAGCCAGATTCATAGCCATATAAGAATGTGGATTCCAGTCCTGATTTAATATTCTGCTCTTCTCCCCCTACCAGCCAGTCAATGGTCAATGCTGTTTTATCTCCACGTACTGCAAACCCAACATCTGAACCTGTGCATATTTTTTGACTTTCATCTTTCTTTTTAACAGCTGTTTCAAAATCTATTGATTTATTTTTATCCAGTGCATAATTCCAGTCAAGCCCTGCTAACTTACCACTATCTAGATTATTAGAATTACTATACTTACCACCTACAATCATAATCTCATTTGTGCCAACTTCAAAAAATTTCGGGCTGGCCAGAACTTTTTTGACTATTTCTCTTTTTTGATTATTTGAATCAATTATTTCAACTTTTATTGTATTTATCCTTTTTAAAGTTAAAGGTATATGTTTAAACTCAAATTCTTCTTTTTCTAAAACTATATGATTTAATAACCTCCCATTGACATATAAGTTGACTTCATCATCAATATCTCCCTTACCCATAACTGCTGTATAAGGGATTATTTTGTTGACATGGTATTCCGGATACCTGTAGTATATTCCCCTTAAACTATTTTTTCCGGCAGTATTTTCCAGTTCAAATGTAGAATCGCCCAGTATTAATAACATATCATTTTCATTATATTTTGCCTTTAAGAAAGTTGAATTTATTTCACCTGTTTGTGTCAGTGAATCATAACTGCCCTGTCCACCAGATGAAACAGCCCAGTCACCAATCCTGCCATTAATATAAAGGATTCCGTCTCCTGCATTATTTTCATAGCTTTTATTAAATTTTTTTTCATAGGCTAATTTATAATGGATAGATCCCAGTGATATATCATCAGAGCCAGTTATCGGTATTTGCTCTTCTGCAGTAGTATCTGATTTGTCTCGTTCTTTTTGGTCTATATGTTCTTCTCTTTGAGAAAAATGACTTCCCTTTATTTTCAGTTCCTGATAGCGTGGATTCCAGTTAATTTCTACATCAGCAAGGTATTCTATTACTTCAGGTGCTGTATAAAATTCCCCCTGAACTACCAGAGCTGGCTTATCCGACCATTCTACATGGTTTATGTAATTGCCTGTTTCTAAATCAATTTTAATGTTTTTTTCTCCATCCCTACCGGTAATTGTAACAATATCTTTGACACTATTATATCTTACAGTTATGTTTAAGTAAGTTTTTAATCTATTTAATGGTAATAAAATGTAATCTTTCATATCCATCAGTTCAAACAGTGGGTCACTTTTTACAAGTTCATCTTCTGTTTCTAAAACAAATAAAACAATACTGGTCTCTTTAGTAGGTTCTTCTTCTGCTGAAGAATATTGGATAAATAATAAAAAGAATATAAACAAACAGAAAGATATTTTTTTGAGCACCAGGACACCTCCTTTACTTAATTTCCACCACTTCATCATATGTAAAAGATTCTTTTATACCATGAAAATTGAATGTTAAAATTACCTTATATTTACCCTCTGCTAATTTTTCTTCCAGAGGAATTTTTAGAACTGACTTCATTGATGGTAGTATAATACTTTTGGTGATACTACCTTTTGTACTCAGCACACCTTTGTCATCTATTATCTTATAATTACCGGTTGCCCTTATATGTGCATCACCATTATTTTTTAAATCCAGGTTTAATAACATATTCTCATTTGTATCAGTATCAATATCAACTTTTTCTAGTTTAAAATTAAATTTTGTTTTAGTAGATATCAAGTAAATATTGGAACCTACCTGGGCAACAATACGTGCACCGGTCTTATTCTCAACCAGTGGATAATCATGTTCAAAAAACACAATTCCCCTTTTCTCTTTTATCTGATTATCTCCAGCCTTTACTGTAAAGCGTACTATCTGGGTTTCGCCAGGTTCCAGTGTAAACTGACGGGGATTAAACTTTATGGTTCCCTGTAGGCTGCTGTCAAGTTTACCTTCCTTAAACATAAGCGGCTGATTTTCCTCATCTATAGTCCAATCATATAAAGCTGCTGATAGCTCAAGTGTTTCCTCACCATTATTAGTAACTTTAATACTACCTGTTACTCTTTCTCCAGGATCAACTATAAAGATAAATCTACTGGGCTCTACCCGTACAGATGCACTGGCAATACAGCTGAAAAAAACACAGAATAATAGTAACAGGATAAAAAATCCCTGCTTAAAAAATCGTTGTTTCATGAAACTGTCCTCCTTTATTTATCTTTAACAATTTATAATAATAAATATAATTATGATAACAATTTATAATATGATATAAAACAACTTTTGCAAAAAGGTTGATGACGCGCACATCAACCCTGTATTTTTATTAATAATAGTTAGTAAGTAAAGGCTTTAAAAAACATTGGGTTTGAATACTTACCATGGGCTACATCTGTATCATAGGGAACTCTAAACTGATGTAGAAAGACATGCGTAGTAGTAGCCGCAAATCCATTGGAACCTCCAAATACTTTTCTATCTTTAGCGGAACTGGGATTAAGTGCTGTATCATAAGGTTTAGCAAAAGTAAACTCCTGCCAACTGCTGTAATCTAAACCTGGCTCTTTAACTTTTGTTCTCATATCTACAGGTAAATAAGGGCTTGTTCTTCTGACATCAGCATCTTCAGTTGCAAGAGCATAAGTTTCTACACTGTATTTATAGGAATCATTGGAATAAACTCTGGCCCGAAAAAGGTCATTAGCCTGAACATATACATTAGATCCCGGAGCAATTTCTGCATTATCTCCTTTACCCAGGAAATGCCAGTTTTCATTCACAAAACCGCCTAAACCGTTATCAAAAACCATCCTGGATGGGTGACCTTTAGTGTGTAAGGAAAAATCATTATGTGGATGAGGTCCATATGAGGCGAATTCAGTCCAGGCACCTGCACCTTTTAACCTAAGCTCAATATAACAGGGTATATAGGCATCAAGACCTACATTCAGCTTTACCTGTTGGTTGTTATCGGTAGCATCACTTTCATTATCATCAAGTATAACAGAATCCGGATTATCTACCTGCATACCGGGTCTTGTGTAAAATGTAATAAATTGATGATCTTCATTTTCTGAATCATACTCATCGCTCTCAATTGTATACCCATCATCTTCAGCTAAAGCTATCAGCGACATGGAAAAGACTAAACACATTATAAAACTGACTATTAGAATTTTTTTCAGTTTTAACACTCCTTTCAAAAGTATATATTTAGATAAACTCACTTTCCCTGCGCGTCCAGAAAAGTGAATGTCTTATTCAGCATTATCTTCTTCTACACTAAACTCAAGTGAAAAAGTAAAATTCTCTGCTTCAATCGGGGTGAAATCTTCTATCTGTATTCGATATGGAATCTCGACCCATTGGTCACTGGTAGGTGAACCTGCTGTTATTAGATGATTTTCTTCAGTAAGTAAAAATTCCGTCAGCTGACAATAATTGCTGGTATTTGTTACTTTAAATTTAAGATTATTATTTATTAATTTATTGTTTATATCCTGATTTGATTCCGGTAGTTTCACATAGAGTTCCCAGGGCTTTCTGGATTTCACTTTTACTAATCCAGTGTTATTAGTCCAGAGTATTTTTGATTCCGGAGCCTTCTGCCTTAACTCCAGATTATTTCCATCAACTCCTGTTCCTTCTAATTCAGCCCAGGGACCAATGTCTACAATGTCTACAATTACATCACCATTTGCCACTGCATTATTACCATTCCCACGATTACTGAAGTTTTTTGACCCCTTTCATT
>JBMCBT010000055.1:0-11181 GCA_048623215.1 Halothermotrichaceae bacterium | reverse complement strand
TTTATATGGCATTTAACCCTGGTTTAACAGCTATTATTACAGATATATTTGGAAGATAGTTATGCAACTATTTTAAATATGTTTATTTTAACCAATTAAATATTACTTTAGCTGCTGCAGGTGTGTTGATTACTATGTTAACCATGATTACAAGCTCTTCCCTCATTAGACATGATTTTTAATAAGACCAATAAAGTTCTTTATAGAAGTAGTCGATATTTTTATCTAGCTATATATCAAGATATTCAATATCAGTTATTAGATATACCTATATTTATGGTTTTATTATTTATTATAGTTGTTTTTAGTTTATAGGAGGAGGTTTTTATGGGATTGATTAATAATTATTTTTATATAGAAAAATTAAATATTCTGGCTGCTTCTATGGGTCTGTTTATTACTGTATTGACCATGTTTATTGCTTATAAGCAGATAAACTATAAATTAAAGGAATATTATTTAGTTAACATTATTTTTATTCTTTCTTTTATACTGATGTTTTTTACCAAAAACTGGCTGTTGTTTATCGTTAGCTGGGAACTGATAACAGTCTGTACAGCTTTGATGCTTCTTTGGAAAAATAGAGGGCTGGCCGGGCAGTATCTAATTATTCAATTTGCTGGTAGTGGGTTTTTAATATTTGCCATTGTACTTGCTGTAATCAATGGATATACAGAGATCAGCCCAATTAAGGAACTGTGGCTGCAGAATTTTTTGATATTGGGTTTAGGTTTAAAAAGTGCTATTTTTGGCCTTCATTTCTGGTTGCCGGCTGTCCATTCACAGGCTCCAGCTCCAGTAAGTGCTATTTTATCCGGCTGGGTAGTAAAATTAGGTTTTATAATGTACTTAAGGATAATTACGGATGGTAATTTATTATTATTAGTTTTTGGGTTTTGTATGATATTTTATGGAGGGATAAAGGCACTTACGTCTGAAGATTATAAGGTTTTGCTGGCTTATAGCTCTATCAGCCAGCTGGGTTTTATTGCAGTAGGGATTGGTAGTGGTACAATTTACGGTTTTTTAGGAAGTATCTTTCATATGCTTGCACACAGTCTGGCTAAATCTGGTCTTTTCCTGGGCAGTGGATATTTAATAGATAGACATAACAGCAGGAGTATTTATGATTTTGAAGATTCCTGGAAAAGGCCTTTTATAATTAATATCAACACTTTAACTGCTTTTACTTCACTGATGGGTTTTCCTATACTTGCCGGGTTTAATAGTAAATATTTAATAAAATATTCATTCTATGGTGAAAAAGTTTTTAATTTTAATAACCTACTACCGGAGGTATTAATTAATTTTTTTAAAATTAATAAACTGGCCGTTTTAAATATTAGTACAGGTGAAATAATTACTATGTTTTTATATGCTGGAGGATTACTTACCGGTCTATATTCACTACGTTTTTTATACTGGGGTTTATTTAGAGGTTTAGGCAAGTTAAAACTACAAAAGATAGTTAATATGTTGGGGGGTAATGAAAAAGGAAATAGAGTATTTTTAAAAAAACATGAATTGGGCAAAATAGACCTGGCTGTTTTTTTGTTGATTACCATATTATTATTTATATTTGGATTTTATCCAGATTTAATTATAAACAGAATAAGACAACTGGATATTTCTTTTAATATTATTTCTGGAATTTTTGAATTTATAATTATAACTGTACTGGCATTATTGATATTAAAAAATAGAAATTGGTTCAAGGTTACCGAACTGCCCATACCTTCACTAGATCTGTTTTTTAATAAAATAAATAAAGGAGTTTACCGCTGTTCACGTTCATTATATAATGTTTTATATCAGAATTTTCAGTATCAATTACTGTGGATACCATTATTTCTAGTAATATTATTTACCCTGTTTTATTTCTAGACTGAATCAGGATAAGCCTATGATAAAGAACGAGTTATCATGATCAACATATAATAAACCAGGCAGATATTTGATAGGTGAGGTGATTTTATGCCTAGAAGAAGTATTGGTCGGGGATTGTTACCCAGGCAGAGAAATCTTCCAGTAAATCAATTACCCTCTGCTTTTCAGCAGCCTCGTATTGCTGAGGTATTTGAAGACCTGGCTACAGAAGTAGCTGTTGAATTGGTTGTTTATGAAAATTTTCTTGATCTTAATCCTCAGGTTCGTAATTTTCCTAATGTAGATCCACCAGGTGTTATTACTCCGACTGTAGAAAATATATATAATGATATTAGTCCAGATAATTCCGGCAGTACTGCAAATACTAATTCCAGGAATAATAGTGAAATAAGAAGAGATGTTCTGGGAAGGCAGAGAGGAAGGCGGAGAAGATAATAGAAACCAGATTGTTAATTTAAAGATTAATATAAATACTACAGACAGGTGCTGAGCCTG
Source organism: Halothermotrichaceae bacterium (assembly GCA_048623215.1). Classification (GTDB taxonomy): domain Bacteria; phylum Bacillota; class Halanaerobiia; order Halanaerobiales; family DTU029; genus JBMCBT01. The sequence goes on along the minus strand of JBMCBT010000055.1, from coordinate 8,799 downwards.
TCTTTTTTAATGTATAAATTATACTACTGACGGTTTTTGTATGACTTAATTAGAAAAAAAACAATTTATATGGAAAGTAGGAGCTGATGGTCACTTTATATTATTTGTAAATGTATAAGTTTGAGCATAAGTGCAAAAACTAAAAGTGGTACTTAATACCAAAAAAGACGGTGGTTAAATGATAAAAAAAATAATGAGAATTATAAATTACTTAAAACTAAAATTGGAGAATAATATATCAAGCCAGGAGAGCATAAAGCAAGATTTAATTCCACAAAACCAGAAAGAAATGAAAAAACAACTGCAGGATATTTTTTCAGAATGCAGTGATTTTAATTTGCGGGAAATAACACTTGGCAAAAAAGAAAAGGCAAAAATATTAATTGCCAGTATTGATGGCCTTATTGATAAAGATATAGTAAATAGAGATGTATTAAAACCACTGATGAACAGTAATGTAGAAGTTGATAAACCAGATAGGGAATTGTTTGATATTATTAAAGAAGATATTTTGGCCATTAATGAAATAACAGAAGTTAAAAACCTTGAAAAATGTATAAACTATATTTTGTCAGGAGATACCCTTATTTATATTGACGGCAAAAGAATAGCTTTAAAAGTAGGAACAAGAGGCTGGGAAGCGCGGGGAGTAGATGAGCCTGATACAGAGTCTGTTGTCCGGGGGCCGCGGGAAGGTTTTACAGAAACACTGCGTACAAACACCTCACTTTTAAGGAGAAAAATAAAAAATTCAAATTTAAAATTTGAAACAATGACTATAGGCCGACAGACTAACACCGATATATGTATCTGTTATATTAAAGGACTGATTCATGGGGATATTGTCAAGACGCTAAAAAGGAGATTAAAAAAAATAAATGCTGACTCTATTTTAGAGTCAGGCTATATAGAGGAGTTTATAGAAGATGCACCGCTATCTATATTTCCAACAGTAGCTAATAGTGAGAAACCTGATGTTGTTGCCGGTAAAGTACTGGAAGGCAGAGCTGCTGTCTTCTGTGAAGGCACACCATTTGTCCTAACTGTGCCTCATCTATTTATAGAATCATTATTATCAGCTGAGGATTATTACCGACGGCCTTTTTTCTCAACCCTGATTAGATTTTTACGGGTTTTAGCATTAATTACAACAACTTTACTGCCTGCTCTATATGTAGCTTTTGTAGCATTCCATCAGGATGTAATACCTTTAAAATTATTGCTTACTATTGCTGCCTCCAGAGAAGGTATACCTTTTACTGTATTTACTGAAACATTACTGATGGGAATATCCTATGAACTATTGCGTGAAGCCGGTATAAGAATGCCGCGGCCCATTGGTCAGGCAGTCAGTATTGTCGGGGCACTGGTACTGGGGCAGGCAGCAGTTGAAGCGGGTATTGCCAGTAATCCTGTGGTAATGCTGACAGCATTGACGGCTATCAGTAGTTTTATTATACCTCCATTAGATGGAACGATACCAATTATAAGGCTGCTTATGGTTTTTGCTGCCAATTATCTGGGTTTAATAGGGATAAGCCTAATAATTGTTTTTCTTATTTTACATATGGCTTCACTGCGTTCCTTCGGCATACCATATCTGGCGCCATTTTCCCCACTTAATGGTATGGACCTTAAGGATACTTTTATCCGGGTACCGTTGTGGTCAATGTGGTTTAGGCCCAGGTCTTTACTGGTAGACCATGTTGATAAGGTAAAAAAAGGTTACCGGATGAAAAAAGATGTTAAGACAAAAGAGGATTGATCAGATGAAAACAGCTAAAACTAAGGTACTGGCTATATTTATTATGATATTCTTAGTTGTAATAAATACTACCGGCTGCTGGAGCAGGAGAGACCTGACAGAAATGGCAATTGCTACTGCAGTCGGCCTTGATAAAACAGATGCAGGTGATATTGAAATAACAGTTCAGGTAGTTAAACCTGGAGTAATCAAGGCCAGGGATAAAGGAAGTGAAGAGGAGACCACCTGGGTCTACTCAGCTACAGGAAAGACGGTATTTTCAGCAATCAGGAATTTATTAACTACAGTTAATAGAAAGACCTATTTCAGCCATGTACAGCTGATGGTAATTGGAGAAGAACTTGCCCGAGAGGGAGTAATGTGTGTACTGGATTTGTTTGAGCGTGATAAAGAAACACAAAAAAAGGCCAATATGATTATTGCCAGAGGGCTTACAGCAAAAGAAGTATTACAGGCAGAAAGTGACCTGGAAAATATACCAGCACTACATATAAATTCTATTTTAGATAATTATGATACACTGGCAAAAATAAGGAAGATTACTTTTATAGATTTAATGGCTGACTTTAATTATTCCGGATTTTCACCAACTGTTGGTATAATCCAGAGAGATAATTTAACTGATAAACACAAAAACCAGCAGTTAAGTACCGGTGAGCAGCAGTCAGGCAAAGCAGAAAGTCTGCAGACACAGGGGAAGGAAGATTCTGGACAGGAGCAGAAGGAGTCTGCTCTAAAGACTGTAAATGAGAAAGCAAGTAGTGATCAGGGGGACGATTTACAGATAAAAGACCTGGAAGTAAAAGGAACAGCAGTCTTTAAAAAAGATAAGGTAATAGGGTGGCTGGAACCCTTTGAGACAAGAGGACTTCTTTTTGCACTGGATGAAGTAAAAAGTGGGATAATAAATGTTAATAATCCACTTGATAAAGGAAAAAAAGTTGGTTACGAAATATTTAATTCCAGTGGAACCCTTAAGGTTGAAATAAAGGATGGTGAACCAAAACTGGGTATTGAAGTAAAAGTACTGGGCAATCTGGCTGACCAGCAGGGTAAAGGTGATTTAACAACACCTGAAATGATTAAAAAGATGAATAAAGCAGTTGCAAAATATATCGAAAATAATATTCAGTCTGCAGTAGATAGAGCTCAGCAGGATTTTAAAGTTGATTATTTTGGATTTTCACAGATGTTGTATAAAAACCATGTTCAATACTGGAGGAAGGTAGAAAAAGACTGGAGCAATGTTTTCAGTAAACTTCCAGTAGAAATAAAAGTAGAGTGGACTACCGATAGCAGTGCTTTGATTAAAAGAACCAGTACTGCCCGTTAAAAAGGAGATAATGTAAATGATGGCCTTACTTATTTTTGCATATATTATTATTATTTTAATGGATTTAAGAGATATACTGCAGGCCAAAAAAAAACTACCTGTGCTAATAATATATATATTTTTAATAATCAGTGGTTTTACCATCAGTCTTCTTTTAAATATGGATAAATTACCGGTAAGTCCGTCTAAATTAATAGAAAAAGTACTGGATACAATACTGGGAAGATAACTGGATAGTGGGGATAATTATGAATAAAGTTCGTATATCTAAATATCAACTAATAATGATGGTTTTGGGTTTTATGTATGGGGTTGTCATTAATCCAGCTGCAAGTGCCAAACAGGACGGCTGGCTGGTAATAATATTAACTACTTTTGCTGCTGTTCCAGTAGTTTTTTTATTTGTTTATATTTCTTTATTAAATCCAGAAAAAAATCTATTAGAAATATTAAAAAGACACTTTGGAAAATATGTTGGTAGTATAATTGGCTTATTATATGTCTGGTATTTTTTACATCTGGCTGCAATAGTTATCAGAAACTTTGGTGATTTTGTTGTTATCACTATTTTTCCTGAGACCCCTGTGCTTGCAGTTATTATAGCTATGGCTGTGGTAATAGCTTTTGCTGTACGTAAGGGGCTGGAAGTAATGGCCCGCAGTACTGAGATATTGATAATTTTTGTTCCTGTAAGCGTTATTATCATAACATCTTTAATGTTAGGCTCTGTTGATATTAAAAACTGGAAACCATTTCTGGAAAAAGGAATAATACCTGTCTTAAAAGTTGTAAAAACACTGATAGGTTTTCCAGTAGGGGAATTAGTAATTTTTTTAATGATTTTTCCGGCATTAAATGATAAAAAAAAATTACTTAAATCAACCCTGATTGGTGTTTTTTCAGTAGGGCTTATATTCTTTATTGTTAATGTGAGAGATTTATTTGTTCTTGGAGCAGATATGTATTCCAGAAGCACTTTTCCTTCAGCACTTGCTATTAGACTGATACCTAAAGTAAATCTTGACCCATTTTACCTGGTTTCACTGCTGCTGGGGGGGAGCCTAAAAGTTGCAATATGTATTTATGCGGCTGTTAAAGGACTGGCTGAAATTTTTAGTATTGATAATTATAAACCATTTGTGCTGCCGATGACTGCTCTAATGGTTGCTTTATCTATCTGGTTATATGAAAGTTTTTTTGAAGTAACTACCTGGTCAGAAAAAAATTATTTTGCTTATGCTTTTCCTTTTGAATTTATTATACCTATCATCTTATTGCTAATGTCAATATATAAAAAATATAAGAGTAATAAGGAAAACAAATAAGATTATATTAATAAGATTTAGTTGATTATGTTAGTCTTTATATACTGTAAATTAATGTATTAAGCAAATAATATTTATATAGCAAGTTTAGAAGAGCAGTTGAACTTTATTATAATTTATATTATAATAAATAATAATTATTATTAATAAAAATTAAGATATAATACATAATAGAGGTGATAATAATTAGTAACATAGTTATAGCTTTTTTATTAACTTTGTTTGCAGGACTGGCTACTGGTATTGGTAGTTTTCTTGCTTTTTTTAGTAAAAAAACAAATACATCATTTTTATCGATTTCTTTAGGTTTTTCAGCAGGTGTAATGATTTATGTTTCTTTTGTAGAAATTTTTGTTAAAGCACAGGAGTCATTGATATCTTATCTGGGAGAGACTAAAGGTGAGTGGGCAGCAGTGGGTTCATTTTTCCTGGGAATATTAATAATTTCTTTAATAGATAAATTAGTTCCTGAATATGAAAATCCTCATGAGCCCAGAGCAAAAGCACAGCTAAATTATATGAAAGAAGATAGGTTTGATAATACTGTTAATTTAAAAAGGATGGGAATGTTTTCTGCACTGGCAATAGCTATACATAATTTTCCTGAAGGGCTAGCAACCTTTGCCTCTGCCCTATCAGACCCAGCTTTAGGACTTTCTATTGCTATAGCAATAGCTATACACAATATACCTGAAGGAATCTCAGTATCAGTACCTCTGTATTATGCTACAGGTAGTAAAAAGAAAGCTTTTTTCTATTCATTTCTATCTGGTTTGTCAGAACCACTGGGAGCTTTAATTGGTTATTTTATACTGGGAGCATATTTTAATGACCTGGTATTTGGTATTCTCTTTGGTTCAGTTGCCGGAATTATGGTCTATATTTCTATAGATGAACTGCTGCCTACTTCCCGTAAATATGGAAAAGAACACCAGGAGATTTATGGATTTATGGCAGGTATGGCAGTAATGGCATTAAGTTTACTATTATTTTAAGAGATTTTTTTGATAGTTGTTTGTAAAGAAAACAATAATAAGTAGTAAACAGGTTAATAAAAATATTGTTATAGGTAAAATACGTATTTGAAAACTATCGGCAAGCCTTCCTATATATGCTGGTATTAACAGCCCTCCCAGTGCAACAAATATATTAACAAAAGCTGTAACTTTACCACTATTCCCCTGAAAAGATTCATTAGCTAATAACATTACTATTGGAAATATACCGGCCAGTGAAAAACCTAACAAAAGAGCTATCATTAAGGTAGTTATCTGTCCCGGGAGCAGCCACCAGATAAAAGATGAGGTACAGAGAATTAAAACTGTTAATAATAGATATTTTACATAGCCAAAATGGTCAGCCAGTTTACCAATTAATAACCTTCCGGCTGTTAAACTACTCCAGAAAATTGTAGCAGTTAATGGTGCAGCTATGATACTATTAACTGCTGTCTGTTCCCAGTAAGTCGGCAGCCAACCGTAGATAGAAACTTCCAGCCCAACATAAAAAAACATAATAAACCCACATAACCATAAGATTGGTTGTTTATATATAATAATCTGATTTTGCTTTTCATTATCATTTTGTTTTACACTTATATCTTTATTATAAAGTATAATAGCTACAAGCAAAGGGAAGAGGGCAACTATTAAAAAGACATAACGCCAGCTAAAGTTACGGAATATTATAATCAGGATTGGTGCAGTAATTGCTCCTATACCAAAAAAGAAATGAAGCAAATTCATCTCATGACCTTTATTTCTGCCGGCCAGGCCTACAAAAAGAGCATTAATACTGATTTCATAAATAGCAAAACCAATACCAATTATTATTAAGGAAATAAGTAAAAAGTAATAACCGCTTGATATAAGTCCACCTATTAATCCTGTAATTAAAAATCCACTGCCAACTAATATGAAATTTTTATGCCCTATTTTATCTGATATGTAACCACCAACTAATAAGGTTGGAAGAGTGCCGATAAACGTGGATGACAGTAGTAGGCCGGATTGCTGATAAGTAAGAGCAACCTCTTCCTTAACCAGTGGAATTAGAGGACCTATAATTCCACTTACTAAACCGATGGCAATAAATCCGATATATTGAGCCCATTTAACTGTTTTATTGATATGCTATTCCTCCTTATTTAAAAGCAAATTTGGTTTATTATATCATACTTTTTTGTCTTTACCAAGAATAAGTATCTACTGGGAGGTTGATTTAGTTGAATAAAAAAAAATATCCTTTAATAGTAAAGTTAAGTCAAAAAATGAAGGAAAAAGAATTTATATTAAGCAAAATGGCTTTACAGGAAATGCTTTTTTTGCTGGAAGAATTATATTCTGTACCGGTAGGGTACAAATTTGAACTACTTACTTATGGGCCTTATTCAGTAGAATTAACTTCAGACCTGGATCAATATGCAGAATTGGAATATATTGATATAGACTATGTAAAAGAAAAGTCATATACTGGCTCTAAAATATTGCCTGGTTTAAATTACAAAATGGCACTGGCTGCGGGAAAAGATTTTCTTGATGAAAATGAAGAAAGAATTAATAAGTTTATTGAGAAGTACGGGAATAAGTCAGTCAGGGATTTGGAAGTAAGAGCGGTCATTGTTTTTCTCGTAAAAAAAGAGGGAGAAACAAAAGATAAACTAATTGAAAGAATAAAGGATATTAAACCATATTTTGATAGTGAAGATATTATAAAAGGTATGAATGACCTAAGTCAGATTATTAAAAAAAAGCAATAAATTGATAATCAGGCAAGATTGCGCTATAATATTGTATAATAGTGTTATATTTTATGAAGAATTACTATTTGTAATTACTGTAAAAATGAAGGGGAGTGAAGTTTGAGGATGGACTATTTTTTAAGTGAAGAGCAAGAGATAATATGTGATTTAGCTCAACGAATTGCTGAAGAAAAAATCGAGCCAGTAGTTTCAAAATATGATGAAAGCGGAGAATTTCCATGGGAAATCATGGACATACTTGCCAAAAGTGACATGTTCCGCGTTTATATCCCTGAAGAATATGGGGGATTAGGCGGTGGTATTTTAGAAATGGCACTGGTTACAGAAGAATTAAGTAAAATTGATGGTGGTATATCATTAGGATATGCTGCTACAGGTCTGGGCTCAATGCCTATTTTATTATTTGGAAATAAAGAACAGAAACAAAAGTACTTAACCCGTGTAGCAGATGGTACAATCGCTGCTTTTGCACTTACAGAATCAGAAGCAGGTAGTGATGCCAGCAATATGCAGACAACTGCAGAAAAAGATGGTGATTACTACACATTGAATGGAACAAAGCAGTGGATAACCAATGGTGGAGAAGCTGATATTTACACAGTAATCGCTATGACTAATAAAAGTAAGGGTTCAAGAGGTGCTACTGCTTTTATTGTAGAAAAAGATACTCCTGGATTTAGTTTTGGAGTAAAAGAAGATAAAATGGGTATTAGAGGTTCAACTACCCGTGAATTAATATTTGATAATTGCCGGGTACATAAAAGTCAGGTTCTGGCAAGAGCCGGTATGGGCTATATTGTTGCATTGAAGACACTGGACCGTACCCGTCCTGGTGTAGCAGCCCAGGCAGTTGGTATTGCGCAGGGTGCTATTAATGCCTGTTTAAAGTATACTAAGGAAAGAGAGCAGTTTGGAAAAAAAATTGCCAGTTTTCAGGCTATACAGCATATGCTGGCCGATATGGCAATGAAGACTGAGGCAGCCAGGTCATTGGTTTATAGTACAGCACGAATGATTGATAGAGGTTCCAGGAATATCAGTCAGGAGTCGGCTATGTGTAAATGTTTTGCTTCAGATGTAGCTATGGAAGTAACCACTGATGCAGTTCAAATCTTTGGCGGTTATGGTTATATGAAAGATTACCCTGTTGAAAAGATGATGAGAGATGCAAAGATTACCCAGATTTATGAAGGTACAAATCAGATACAAAGAAATGTGATTGCATCAACTTTATGGAAAAATAAATAGGAGGTCTTAAAATGAATATTGTTGTTTGTATAAAACAGGTTCCAGATACTACTGATGTTAAAATAGATAGTAAAACCAATACTCTAATCCGCAGAGGAGTAGAGAGTATTATAAATCCCTATGATATGCATGCTATTGAAGAAGCTCTGAGCCTAAGGGAAAAATTAGGGGGTAAAGTAACTGTTATCAGTATGGGGCCTTCTCAGGTGAAAGATTCTTTAAAAGAAGCAGTTTCACTGGGAGTCGATGATGTTATTTTATTAAGTGACAGGGCTTTTGCCGGTGCGGATACACTGGCTACTTCTTATACACTGGCCAAGGGGATGGGAAAAATAAAAAATGTTGACCTTATTCTATGTGGTAAACA
>JBMCBT010000054.1:0-11183 GCA_048623215.1 Halothermotrichaceae bacterium | reverse complement strand
ACCAGGGTTCAGGTGACTGAACTGCTAGGTAAACCCCATCTGGAGAAAGTCCAAATAGGGAGAATATAAGGTCGCCCGCCTATTCTCCGGGTAAGGACGATATAGATATCAGGCAACTGTTATCATAGATAGATGACCATTCACGACAGAACTCGGCTTATCAGTCAACTTCTACTGTTTTCCTGATATTACATATGTTATTCATGTTTAAATGGGGATTTGGGGGAAATGAAATGTATGTAAAACAGAACTTTATCAATTCATTGTTTGATTTCTGTTTGTCGATAGATTTATCGGCCAGCAAAAGTGTAATGGTGAGGGATTTTCATAATTTTTTATCACGCCATTATCGAATTGACCTGACAGGATTATACCTTTATAAAGAAGATAGTATAGATTTATTTCCCTATATAAAAGGTCATAATTATAATGATATCACACTTAATAATGATATTTTAAATAATTTAAGAAATGATGAGGGGAAAATAATATTTGAAACAGTTAATCAAGATTATAACCTTTTTCCCGATTTAGAAGATGAAAACAAACTGAATTATTTAATGTTAATTCCGCTCAAAGAAGGAAATGATTGCTTGGGTGTCTTATTTTTTTATTTTAAAGACCATTTTAAGTTAAATAAATTTCTTGAGCGTACATTTAAAGTTATTGGTAAATACGTGACATTAATTTTAGGTAAAAATATAATATATGAAAAAATGGAACAACGTCTGGCAGAATTATTGACACTACAGACAGTCAGTGACTTTGTGAATTCTACTCTTGATTTTGAAAAACTTATTGATATTAGTTTAGATGCTATTGTCGGTTTAATTGGTTTGAGAAGTTGCTCTATAACAGTGTTTACTGAAAAATTATTTGAAGATATATTTTCGCGTGAACAAAAGGCTTTAATTGCTTCAGTGGAAATGACCAAAGAAATAGATGTTAGTTTAAATAAAGGAGTATATGGTTATCTTTCGAAAAATAGACTACCACTTTCTGGAGTGGCAACTGTTGAAGATGAAATAACAAAACTTATGCCTGCCCCTTTAGAAAAAGATGTTGAATTCAAATATATTATTCTTCCTGTAACCCTGGGGGACGAGCTCTATGGTTCAATTAATATATTTGACCCAACAATTAATCATCTACAAAATATACAGAATAATTTTCTGGAGTCTTTTGCAAATCAGTTTAGTATAGCTTTACAAAATGCCAAACTTTATCGGAAGCAGTCTGAATTGGCTAACAAAGATGGTCTTACAAATCTTTATAACCATGCCTTTTTTCAGAATAAATTAAGTATTCTACTGGATACTAAATATAATTATCCGATTTCATTAATATTAATGGATATAGATGATTTTAAAAAAGTAAATGACTATTATGGTCATTTAACTGGCGATAAAGTTCTTAAAGAACTTTCCACTATTTTAAAACATGTTACCAGAGAAGGGGATCTTGTTGCCAGGTATGGTGGTGAAGAATTTGTAGTATTATTACCTCAGACAGAAAAAGAAGCAGCCTTAAAATTGGCAGAAAGACTAAGGCAGGAAATTGCTGATCATGAAATAGAATTAGAAGATAAGGAAAACTTGTCTATTACAGTCAGTATGGGTGTTGCTGAATATGAAGAGGGATATGAGAAGAAGCATTTTGTAGATAAAGTAGATAAGTTATTGTATAAAGCTAAAGATAATGGAAAAAATAGGGTGGAGTCCTAGCGTAAAATTTTGTACAATATTTGTATTTTTTTTAATCAAAAATATAATAATATAAATAATAAATAAAATGAGGTGTTTATATGAAGAAAGCAAATATTTTAGATGCTGTAAATCGTTTGAATTCTACTTTAACTAAAGTTAAAGATTTTGATGTTTCAGATGTTAATTTGAGTGATAGGGTACTTGATAACAGAATAATAACATTAGAGGGATATTTAAGATTTTTAGAAAGTGAAGCAATACCGAAAATTGAGTCAATTAGAGATAAAATAGCTGAAGCAAATGATAGAACAGGAGAAGGTGTATAATATGACAGATCAGATTTATTATAAAGTTCAATATCCTATAAAAAAAGCTATTAATTTAATAAAGAGAGTTGACTTAGATGACCCATTCACAGGAAGAGATGTGAGTCAATTAGGGCAGAGTGAGATAGAAGAACTAAATGAATTTCTTAATATGTGGGATAATGAAGGAAAAGATGACCTAAAAGATGTTATTAATAAACTGAGAAAGAAGCAGTAAATGAATATAAATATAATATAGATGTCAAGGAAAAGATACTTGTCCTTGGCATTTTATTCTTTGAATTATTAAATAAAGTATGTTACAATAAAATTTAGTCAAATTTCATTTATAATTTAGAGGAGGTATAAAATGGCGGGTCATTCAAAATGGGCTAATATAAAACATAAAAAAGCTAAAGAAGATGCCAGAAGGGGCAAGTTGTTTTCAAAATTAGGCAGGAAAATTGCTGTAGCAGCCCGGGAGGGCGGCGATGATCCTGAGATGAATTCCGATTTAAGACTGGCAATACAAAAAGCTAGAGATAATAATATGCCAAATGATAATATAGAAAGAGCAATTAAACGGGGAACAGGTGATCTTGAAGGAGTTAGTTATGAATCGTTTGTCTATGAGGGATATGGTCCAGGTGGAGTTGCTTTATATCTGGATTTAATGACAGACAATAGAAATAGAACTGCTTCTGAAATAAGACATTTGCTTTCAAAACATGGAGGTAATCTGGGTGAATCTGGATGTGTAGCCTGGATGTTTGAAAGAAAAGGACAACTGATAGTAGATAATGATAAGACAGATATGGATGAAGATGAATTGATGTTGGAAGCACTGGAGGCCGGTGCAGAAGATGTGGTTACTGATGATGATATGATAACTATTTTTACTAAATCATCTGTTTTTGAGGAAGTAAGGAAAAATCTTGAAGAAAAAGATATACAATTTACTTCTGCTGATATTGCTATGATCCCTGATAATAAAGTTGAACTTGATAAAAAGACAGCTAAAAAAACATTAAAATTGATGGATGTTCTGGAAGATCATGATGATGTTCAGGAAGTGTATTCAAATTTTGATATACCTGATGAAATAATGGCTGAAATTGGTGATGAAGAAGAATAAATTTACGGCACTGATTTTTCAGTGTCTTTTGTATATATTTTGATATTAGTGGTTATACTATATCAAAAGGTATACAGGAGATGACAGCATATGTCTGTGAGAAAGCGTGCTATAATGATTATAATACTTATCATAGCTATAGTTATTTCTGTGGACAACAATTTTAAGTTTAATAGTGGATATAATAATGAGATAAATATTAAAGATGTGCAGAACGATATGTTAGCTGAAGAAATCATGGAGTCTTATAATTTATTAAAAGATAGAGCCCTGAGTTTAAAGAATAAAAAAAATGAACGAGGCTTAAGCTTTAATACTGTCTTTGGCAGAAATTATATAGGTGAGTCGACTTCATTAATCATTCAGTCATATTATATCGGAAGTGATAAGTTGGTACAGCATATTAGAGAAATGCCTGAAGCCTTTATAGGGCTTACACTGGGTGAATTTAAATCAATTACTGGTAAATGGCAGATAAAAAGCTATAATTCAGGAACTGTGCTTGTACTACAGAGAAAAATTGATGATTTAGCCCCTGAAGATAAAAAAATCATGCATCTGGGGATAAAAGAAGGTAAGGTGGCCATTTTTTATGGTAGGACTGGAAATAAACACCTAAGAAAGTTGACTGAAATAGAAGTATCAAAACTACCTTATTCAGAAAGAAAGAGTTTAGAAAAGGGAATTGTAATAAATTCACAGGAAGAATTACTGGCAGTACTTGATGGACTAATGAGTACAATAAATATGGATTAATAACTTAATGTAATTATACATGATAGGGAATTAACAGAAAATAAGAATTAATATAATGATAATAATATTACAGATATAAGTAATGAGGTGATTTTTTTGTTAATAATGGGTATTGACCCTGGATTAGCAATAGTTGGGTATTCTTTTATAGAAAAAAACGGTAATAAATTTACAGTACATGATTATGGAGTTATCAGAACAACAGCTGGCAAACCAGTTGTAAAAAGGCTCAGTATGATTTATAAAAAATTGTTTCAATTAATAGAAGAATATAAACCTGAAGAAATGGCAGTTGAAAAACTATATTTCAATAAAAATGTTAAAACAGCCATAAATGTTGGACAGGCCAGAGGTGTTATTTTACTGGCAGGAGCCGAATCTAAACTGAAAATATCAGAATATACACCACTACAGGTGAAGCAGGCTGTAGTGGGCTACGGCCGTGCCGGGAAGAAACAGGTTCAGCAGATGGTAAAAGCCTTATTAAATTTAAATGAAATTCCCAGACCGGATGATGCAGCTGATGCACTTGCTGTTGCTATCTGTCATGGTAATAGTTTGGGAATAAATAACCAGTTAAGTACTTATCAGGGGGGTTAAAAGTGATTGGCTATTTAAAGGGCCAACTAATTTGGTCACAGAATAAGAATATCATAATAGTTGTAAATGGTGTAGGTTATAGTGTTGAGGTTACTGACCCAATGATTATTCCCGCAGTCGGAGATAATATCGAGCTTTATACATATACTTATGTCCGTGAGGATGTATTATCCTTATTTGGTTTCAAAAGCATAGAAGAAAAGGAACTTTTCACCATTTTGCTGGGTATTTCCGGTATTGGACCCAGAGCAGCGGTTAATATCCTGTCTGATCTTCCCTGTGATAAGTTTATTAATGCTATTATGACTGAAAATGTTACTGTATTAAAACAGATTTCGGGGATTGGGCCTAAAACTGCACAGCGGCTAATTCTGGAACTTAAAAGCAAACTGGATGATCTATCTTTTGATACAAAAACAACCGAAACAGGCTCTGCAAAAGATAATGATGAGCTTTATGAGGCTCTTACAGGTTTAGGATATTCCAGCAGGGAAATAAACAAAGTACTAACTGATATTAACTTTGATAATAATACAAATATTCAGCAGAAATTGAAGACAGCACTTAGTTATCTGGGCAGGGAGCATTAATGATGGAAGAAAAAAAAAGGATTATTACCGGTAAAAAAATTAAAGATGATGATTCATTGGATAAAACACTTCGCCCACAGCAGCTAAAATATTATATTGGACAATCTAAAGTTAAAGAAAAGCTCAATATTTTTATTAAAGCTGCTCAGAAGAGAGGAGAAGCACTTGACCATGTACTATTATATGGTCCCCCTGGTCTTGGCAAAACAACTTTGGCCAATATAATAGCTAATGAACTGAATGTAAATATTCATACTACTTCCGGTCCTGCTATTGAACGACCTGGTGATTTGGCAGCAATACTTACAAATCTGCAGGAAAATGATGTCCTATTTATAGATGAAATACATCGACTTAATAAAGTAGTGGAAGAGGTACTCTATCCAGCAATGGAAGATTATTCTTTAGATATTATTATTGGTAAGGGCCCCAGTGCTAGATCTGTCCGCCTGGATTTAACACAATTTACATTGGTTGGGGCAACCACCAGAGCCGGTTTGTTAAGTTCACCACTGCGGGATAGATTTGGTGTAATAAATAGACTGGAGTTTTATAAAGAAGAAGAGCTGGCTAATATTATTAAAAGATCAGCACGAGTTCTGGATATTGAAATTGCTATTGAAGGAGCATTAGAGATATCCAAAAGATCCAGGGGAACACCGCGGATAAGTAATAGACTTTTAAAGAGGGTTCGTGACTATGCTCAGGTTAAAGCAGATGGAAATATAAATGCTGAAGTAGTAGATGAGGCACTTAAATTACTGGAAATAGATGAACTGGGATTAGACAATATCGACCACAAATTATTAAAGACTATAATTAATAAATTTGACGGAGGCCCTGTCGGTTTAAATACACTGGCTGCGGCTATCAGTGAAGAATGTGTGACCATCGAAGATGTTTATGAACCATATTTGTTACAGATTGGGTTCATAGAGAGGACTCCACGAGGGCGAATTGCCACCATAGCAGCCTATAAACACCTGGGTATAAAACATAAAGATACTCTGTTTGATTAATTAAGTTTCATAATTATAAAAGAATGTTTTCAGGGTTATAATAAATGATAATAGTTAGTTAAGTATAGAAAGTTTAATATCAAGTGGCTTGTACAATTAAATATGCACTGATAAAGATTTTAAAAAATAGATGGAGGCTTATATATAGATGAAACTTGAAGAATTTGACTATGATTTACCTGAAGAATTGATTGCCCAGAGCCCTGCTGATAGTAGAGATAATTCTCGTTTAATGATTTTAAAAAAAGATACTGGAATAATTGAACAGGGACTATTTAAAGATATTGTTAATTACCTGGATCCAGGTGATCTTATGGTACTAAATAATAGTAAAGTTATACCTGCCCGGTTGTATGGTAAAAAAATACCTACAGGTACTGAAATAGAAGTATTATTATTAAATGAAAAAGAAGATGATATCTGGGAAGTATTGGTTAGACCGGGTAAAAGAGTAAAAAAAGGTGTTGAAATATCATTTGGAGATGATAAGCTGATAGGTAAAGCTGTGGAATATACTGATTATGGTGGTAGACTAATGGAATTTTCCTACCAGGGTGATTTTGACAATATCTTAAACCAACTTGGTAAATTACCACTCCCCCCCTATATAAAAAAGGATCTTGATGATCCTCAGCGTTATCAGACAGTTTATGCTGAAAAAAGTGGTTCAGTGGCAGCACCAACTGCAGGGCTGCATTTTACTCCCGAACTTCTGGAAACTATTAAAGACAAGGGGGTAAATATTACAGAGATAACACTTCATGTTGGTCTTGGTACATTTCGTCCGGTAAAAACTGATACTGTAGAGGAACATGAGATGCATGCTGAATATTATGAGTTAAGTCCTGAAACTGCTAATTTAATCAAGAAAACCAAACAAAATGGTAATCGGGTGATAGCAGTGGGAACAACCGTTACCAGAACCATGGAAGCTGTAGCTTCTGCAAAGGGCAAAATTACTGCTGCAAAAGGCTGGACAGATATTTTTATATATCCCGGATTTGATTTTAAAGTAGTAGATGGATTAATAACTAATTTTCATTTACCCAAATCAACATTATTAATGCTGGTAAGTGCACTGGCCGGAAAAGAAAAAATTATGAAAGCTTACCGGACAGCGGTAAGAGAAAAGTTTCGCTTTTACAGCTTAGGAGATGCGATGTTTATCAAGTAGAAAGGATGTTAAGTTCGTGGCTTTGACATATGAGTTAATACATAAGGAAAAAGATACTGCTGCCCGACTGGGTAAAGTTACAACACCACATGGGAAGATAGATACACCTATCTTTATGCCGGTAGGAACTCAGGCTACTGTAAAAACTATGACTCCTGAGGAACTACTGAAAGTCGGGTCACAGATTATTCTAGCAAATACATATCATCTTTATTTAAGACCTGGCTCAAAACTTATAGCTGAAGCGGGAGGACTGAACAGTTTTATGAACTGGGATGGACCTATTTTGACTGACAGTGGTGGTTTTCAGGTTTTTAGTTTGTCTGATCTGAATGAAATTACTGAAGAAGGTGTTTATTTTCAGTCACATTTAGATGGCTCAAAACATTTTATTTCACCAGAAGTTTCTATGGACATCCAGATGGATTTAGGTTCTGATATTATTATGGCTTTTGATGAATGTCCACCTTATCCCAGTAAATATGAATATGTAGAAAAGTCACTGAAAAGAACTATAAGATGGGCTAAACGAAGTAAAAAAGCAATGACCAGTAAAGACCAGGCTCTTTTTGGGATAGTACAGGGTGGAGTTTACAAGGATCTACGCCAGGCCAGTGTAAAGGCACTTGTTGATATTGGATTTCCGGGATATGCTATTGGTGGATTAAGTGTTGGTGAAGAAAAAGAAAAAATGATAGATGTTCTGGATTTTACTGTTCCGGTTATGCCTGAAGACAAACCACGTTATTTGATGGGGGTGGGTACTCCGGAGGATTTAATCGAGGGGGTCAAGCGGGGAGTTGATATGTTTGACTGTGTTATGCCGACCCGGATAGCTCGTCATGGACAGGTTTTTACCAGTAAAGGAAAATTGACAGTGCGTAATGCCAGTTATAAAGAAGATTTTACTCCGTTAGACCATGAATGTGACTGTTATGTCTGTCAAAATTATACCCGGGGCTATATCAGGCATTTGATAAAACGAAAAGAGATACTTGGGGTTCGATTAACTACGTTTCATAATTTATATTTTCTTATGAATTTAATGAATAAAATAAGAGAAGCTATTAAGAGTGACTCACTTCTGGAGTTTACTAAACAATTTTATGATAAATATGACATATAATTTTAAAACTATAGCAGGATTTTTAAGATGACTGTTGAATATGGTATAGTGGAGTTCTGTTGAACTATAAAAATAATAGGAGGAATTTTTTATGGAAACACTTAGTATGATATTACCATTTGTTATAGTGATAGGAATATTCTGGTTCTTTATTATTAGGCCACAACAAAAACAGCAAAAACAGCGTCAGGAAATGTTAGATAACCTGCAGGCAGGTGATGAAGTAGTAACTATTGGTGGTATTAAAGGCAAAATAGTAAAGATAAAAGAAAATACAGTAAGATTAAGAGTATCTTCTAATGTAGATATTGATATGACCAGAAAAGGAATCGGCAGTGTAGAGCAACCAGTAGAAAGAGATGCTGAGAAAGATGATGAAAAGGAATTAGAAGAAGATTTCAAAGAATAGTATTTTAATTGTTGGAGGTCAAGTATGGTTGATCGTACAGATGTTAAGGAGTTTATTCAATCATTAATAATTGCAGGTATACTTGCTTTTTTCATAATAACTTTTGTAGCACAATCTTTTGTTGTAGATGGCGCATCAATGGAACCAACTTTACATGATGGAGAGCGTTTATTTGTTAATAAGTTTATTTATCGTTTTCATCCACCTGAAAGGGATGATATTATAGTATTTACTCCTCATGGTAGACCTGGGGTTAAATTTATCAAAAGAGTAATTGGACTACCAGGTGAAACTGTACGAGTGTATAACGGAAAAACCTATGTTGATGGTAAGCCATTATCAGAAAATTTTATAAATGAGCCCATGGATTCTTACCGAAATTTTGGACCAGAGCGGGTTCCAGAAAATAAAGTTTTCGTAATGGGAGATAATAGAAATAAAAGTACTGACAGCAGGATAAAAAATATTGTAGGCTATGTAGACTACAGTTCTATTTCTGGTAAAGCTTTCTGGGTTTACTGGCCGCTGGGAAATATGAGAATTTTAAAGCACAGTGAGGAGGAGATTAAATCATGAAATATAAACAAAAAAGAATTTTAAAACTCTCATTTATTATTGGGTTAATAATATTATCATTAGTTCTTTATTTAATAAATGGTATAATATTAGGACTTGACCTTGAAGGTGGGTCAAAGATAGTGTTACAGGCTCAGGAGACTGAACAAAGAGAAGTTACTGAAGAATTAATGAGTTCGTTAAAAAAAATAATTACACGAAGAGTTAATGCTCTGGGTTTATCTGAAGCAAATGTTCAAGTACAGGGTGACGATAGGCTTATTGTAGAATTACCGGCTATAGAAGATCCCAGTGAAGCCATAGAAAATATAGGAAAGACAGCTATGTTGACCTTAAGAAATGTGGATGGAGAAGTATTAATGACCGGAGATGCTATAAAGGATGCTAAACCGGACTACGGCCGTGGTAATAAATTTGTTGTGCAATTTGAGTTAACAAATGAGGGGTCTAGTAAATTTGAAGCTATAACCCGTGAATATAAGGGAAAACCACTGGCATTTTACCTGGATGACCAAATCATAACTGATCCTCCCCCAACAGTAAGTGCAGTAATTAGAGGTTCTGGTGTGATAACTGGTTATGATACTTTTGAAGCAGCAAAAGAGCATGCTATTTTGATTCGTGAAGGTGCTTTACCGATACCGGTAAAGGATATTGAACAGCGTGTCGTTGGTCCAACTCTTGGTGAAGTTTCACTTCATAAGAGTATAAATGCCGGCTTGATTGGTCTGATTTTGGTTGGGTTATATATGACCTTCTATTATAGATTTCCTGGTTTTTTAGCAGCTATTGTTCTGGCTATTTATGGTGTATTATTAATCGGTACACTGGCCGGATTAAATGCGGTATTGACATTACCGGGTATTGCAGGTTTAATTCTTTCAATAGGTATGGCCGTTGATGCCAATATTATTATTTTTGAAAGGATTAAAGACGAAAGAAGAAATGGTAAGACTATAAAAGCAGCAATAAATGCTGGTTTTAAAAGAGCATATACAACAATAATTGATGCTAATGTGACGACTATAATAACTGCCCTGACACTGGCTTCTTTTACCAGTGGTGTTGTTAGAGGATTTGCTATTACTCTAGGTATGGGTGTAGCAGTAAGTATGTTTACAGCATTTTTTGTAACCAGGAATATTATTGATCTCTTCAGTAAAAGCAAATTACTCAAAAGTTCGGCTGCTTTTGGTGTTAAAAGGGGGCAACAATAGTGAATATATTAGGCAGAAGAAAAATATGGTATACAATATCAATGACAGTTATTATTATAGGTCTATTTTTCCTGGTTGTTAAAGGATTAAATTTTGGTATAGATTTTAATGGTGGTTCACTTCTGGAATATGGATTCGAACAGAAGGTATCAAATGATGAAATGAGAAGTATTATAGCTGACACCGGAATTAAAATTGAGCAGATACAGCAGAGTGCAGAAGAAGGGTTAAATGGAGTAATTATTAGAACCAGGCATCTGGAAACTGAAGAAGTCATGAAAATTAAAACAGCAATTAGAGATGCTTATCCAGAATTTGAAACATTAACCGAAAGTACAGTTGGCCCTTTAATCGGGAAAGAATTACGGACAAATGCATTGTGGGCCATAGTGATAGCATCAGTTGCCATAATCATATATATAAGTGTTCGTTTTGAATTTAGGTTTGCAATAGTAGCTATTATCACATTAATGCATGATGTATTAATAACACTGGGATTATTTTCTATAATGGGTAAAGAGATTAATACTGCTTTTGTGGCAGCAATATTAACAATTATTGGTTATTCTA